>JAAOZO010000168.1 GCA_011605715.1 Nitrososphaerota archaeon
GGCTGCAATTGTAGGACTAATACTCTCTGCATTACATGCAATTAGTAGCATAACCTTTAAGGCGAATCAAACAGTTTCTGGCCTCGCATTAACTATGCTTGGACTAGGAGTATCTAGCATAGCAGGTTCTAAGTATGTAGGGTTACCATTAACTTTAACGTTGCAACCAATTAAAGTTCCTTACTTAGCAAACATTCCAATAGTTGGGGCATTTTTCTACCAAGACTTTCTTGTTTACTTTTCATTAATACTTGCAGTTTTAATGTGGTTCTTTTTAAATTATACTAAGTATGGGCTACAAATTAGAGCTGTTGGAGAAAACCCAAGCGCGGCCGATGCTTCTGGAATTAACGTTGAACTTGTTAGGTACTCATGCACTTTATTTGGAGGCGCACTACAAGGCCTAGCTGGCGCTTACCTTTCCCTTGCATACCTTCCAGGCTGGATAGATGGAATGACTCAAGGAAGAGGGTGGATTGCAGTAGCTTTAACTGTCCTTGCCTTTTGGGACCCGTTGAAAGGAATTCTCGGAGCACTTGCTTT
Source organism: Nitrososphaerota archaeon (assembly GCA_011605715.1). Taxonomy (GTDB): domain Archaea; phylum Thermoproteota; class EX4484-205; order EX4484-205; family JAAOZO01; genus JAAOZO01. The sequence continues at coordinate 544 of JAAOZO010000168.1, forward strand.
TGGAAGCATAGACGCTCTTCAGTACGTTCTTCAACCATATGGAATACCTGTAAGTTTATTAAGTTCATTACCGTATATAGTAACGATTGTGGTAATGGCTGTTGCTACAATTCTGTTAGCTAAGAGGAGAGTTAGGCCGCCAGCAGCACTTGGCACACCATACATCCGAGAGTGAACATTCATTTAAGAACAAAAGTAGATTACGCTTACAGATTTTGGCTTTAATTGTTTTATTTTATGATTTAAGGTAAGCCTCCTTTTCAAAACGTAGCCAGAACCTGTTGTTTGATAGTCACCTTTATTAGTAATCAGATTAGTTCACAAAAGTAGACAGAAAGGCATAGCCGGAAAAAGTTATATTAGTTCCAACTTAACATAAAAGTCTGACTGCAGGCGTTGGAGCTAACATTTAAAGCAAAAATAGGAAAAAGCATGTTGTTGTTATCCCTAAACCAATAGCTGAACGCCTTAATCTGCATGAAGGTTCAAAAGTTATAATAAAAGCAACAGAAAAGGGAAAATAATAATCGAGCCAATTCGTGATGCTGTGTGGTTATTCCTTGCATGGTGAAAAAGTAGCACACGTAACTCTAAAAGAACTTAAGGAGGAAAGCCTTGAGCAACAAGGAAAGTATATCAAGGAATAAACCAAAAATCATAGTTGATATAAGTTTCCTTCTTCCAGCGATGGGAATAAGCACAGATGAAGAATTTATCAACTTTCTTAAGACAAGAGGCCATTCTACACATAACATAATTACGCCCGACAAAATGAGCTCTTCCATATAAAGGTTTAAGAGCCACTTCGAGAGAACTTAACTTTAAACTACAAGCATGAAAGAAATCCATAATAGAAATTGTAATAGCATTTAGGACTTTTCAGCAAGAGAAAAACTAAATTGTACGGTAGCTTAAAAGAAAGGAAATAGTAAAACTTAATTATGTGATTTTATTTATATTATCTTTACAAGAATGGAATTTGAAGATGCTGAAGCTAGAGAAGTTGAAAAGGAAAAAGTAGAAAAAATAAGTCGTTTCATGAAAAGTGCAGTTGAGGTGGTTTTTCCTGGAGCTGTTTTGTTGGTAGCAAAGCAAGGAAAAATCGTTTATCATGAAGCCTTTGGTTTTTCTCAGCTAATACCAGAAAAGAGGTCTATGAAAAAAGATACTATTTTTGACTTAGCATCTTTAACAAAATCTCTTGCTACCTCTATAATTGTAATGAAGCTAGTTGAAGAGGGAAGTATTTCGTTGAAGGAAAAAGTTTCATCTATAATAGGAGAATTTATGAATTCTCAGAAAGACGAAATTAGAATATGGCATCTTTTAACGCATACTTCCGGACTACCCGCATGGGAACCACTTTACAAAGGACATAAAGGAAAAGAGTTAGTCGAAGCTTCAATAAATTCTTTCTTGTATGGAAAACCTGGTGAAAAGTTTGTCTACAGCGACATAGGATACATAATTTTGATGGAGATTGCCAAAAGAATTACAGGAAGAAGTTTTGATGAACTGTTCAATGAATTTGTTGCAAAACCTCTAGAATTAAAGAGCACTATGTTTAATCCATCTCCTGAACTTAGAAGTAACATTGCTGCAACTGAAAACTGCAAGTGGAGGGGGAAAGTACTTGTTGGAGAAGTTCACGATAAAAATGCATACGCTTTGGGAGGAGTAAGTGGGCATGCAGGATTGTTTTCGAATGCTTTAGAAGTAGCAAAGATTGCCCAAATGCTACTAAACAAAGGAAGTTACGGAGAAAGAGAGGTTCTCTCAGAAGAATCTGTTGAAGTTATGACAAAAGATTGGATAAGCTACATCGGAGGGGGTTATGGATTGGGATGGGTAATCAATGATACAAACGAACCATGCTCTGCGGGGGAGCTTATGAGCAAAGAGGCATTTGGGCATACTGGCTTTACCGGGACTTCAGTTTGGATAGATCCAAGAAAAGAATTGGTTGTTGTCCTTTTGACTAATAGGGTTCACCCCTCTAGGGATAACAACTTAATTATTGAATTTAGACCAAAGGTGCACAATTTAATAGTTGCTTCTTTTTAGAGAGGTTATTTTAAAAATTTATATTTAAGTAATTTTAAGTTTTCTTCATGCGAGAGTTCTTTGAAGTTGAAGACATAAGCTCATTTATGAAAGTTTCAAGGCTTTCTGAGCTTGTAATAAGGCTTGACCCCTTTCTATTTGTTAACGTTTATGGTATAGTTTTCTATCTTGACCTCTCGAAGAAAGATCCAAAAGAGATTTCAAATCTTTTTACTTCTCTTTCAGATAAGATAATATTCTCAACAAAAGCTGAAGTCAGTACATCTTTTAAGGAGTTCCTGAAAAGCAAAATTCAAGAGAAATAAGTCTCAATTTCTTCAACAACCTCTACTGCAATCTTTTTTATCGAGCTCCAGAAAATACTAGCGTTTTCTATTTTTTTGCTAAAAACGAGAGCTTCTTCTAGTTTTGGGTCGATTGGAAGTTTTCCAATTACTTTTTCTCCTTCTAGTTCTTCAACCCCTTCTCCGAAAGGTTTTACTTGCTCTCCACATCTGCAGGTAAAGTAAGAAAGATTTTCGATGATTCCTACAACTTTTACTTTCTCTTGGTGTAGTAACTTAATCATCCTTCTTACAACACTAAGTGAGAGTAAGGAAGGAGTCGTAACAACTACTGCTACAAGTTTTTTACTCAAGGTTCTGCTCACAAGGAAAAGTTCGTCGCTTACTCCAGGAGGCATATCTACAATTAAGAAGTCAAGGTCGCCCCACATTACTTCTGAAAACAAGTTTTCTAAGATTTCTTCTTTGTACTTCCCTTTTATTGGAATTGGCTCGTCCTTGCTTAAAAAGCCAAGTGACATAACTTTTAGTCCATCAGAAAAAATTGGCTTTAGTCCTTCTTTGCTTCCAGAGAAGCCCTTCTTTACCTTAAAGAATAACTGTTCCACCGGTCCATGAATGTCGAGGTCTAACAACCCGACTCTTTTCCCATTCTCAGAAATTGCCTTAGCTAAAGCATATGAAACTGTACTCTTGCCGACACCTCCCTTACCACTGCAAACCATTATAACTTTTTTTACGTTGCTAACTTTCTTTTCAATAAGTTTTTCCTTAAAGCTTATGCTCATAGTTTATACCTCTATAACCACGTTCCTTATAGTAATTTCTTTACTACCGAGTATTTCAAAGTCTTTGCTCCCACACGAGGGGCAACTCATCATCGTAAAAACCAGCTCTGGGAAGTAGTGTATTGAAAGATCTTGGGTTCCATATTCATCTTTTATTTTTGTATCTTCCCAATTTTTTTCAAGTTCTTCTTTCACTTCGCTAAAGCTCCAGATTTTTCCACATTTCTTGCATCTAAATTTGGTTTCTTCTTCGTGTACTTTTATTTCTGCTCCCTCAAGCTTTGTACCTTCGGAGAGTATCTTTATTGCTTCAACAATTATATCCTTGTCTAGCATTGCCAACGAACCAATTTCTACTTCTAAAGACTTTACTCTTTTTGAATTTTTCTTATTCACAGCTTCGGTTATGCTTTCAACTATTGCTTGTGCTAAACTCCATTCGTGCATTAAGCTACTCAAATTTCAAAAAATAAGAATATAAAGATTTTTCTCTTAATCTAAACTTTAACACCTTTTACTCTAGTTTATGCAACATTAAACTTTTATATTTTCTAAGTGCTATGTTAGTGGGAGAAGAAGATGGACTATGAGAAGTTTTATGCCTCAAGAGTTTCAATAATGCGCCCATCCGACATAAGAGAACTACTTAAATGGTCTCTCGACAAGTCTGTTATTTCTTTTGCCGGAGGCTTACCGGACCCAAAGCTTCTCCCTAAAAGCTTTGAGCTAGAGGGGTGCTTTGAGTACCTAATGGCTAAAAACGAGTATGCTTTCCAATATGGCGAAACCGAAGGTGTTGGAGAACTTAAAAAAGAAGTGGTTCGTTTTAGTAAGAAGTATGGAAACATAGATGCAAATGAAAACCAGGTAATAATAACGACAGGAAGCCAACAAGCTTTGGACATAATTTCAAGACTGTTCATAGATAAGGGAGACTACGTTATAGTAGAGCTACCCACTTACTTAGCAGCTCTGCAAGTTTTTAACTTATCTGAACCAAGGTACGTTGGAATCCAGATGGATGAAAAGGGCATGAGAACAGACATACTGGAGGATAAGCTAAGAGAGCTAAAATCAAATGGAATTTTGCCAAAGTTTGTTTACACCGTTCCTACATGCCAAAATCCTTCTGGTACTTCTATGTCAATAGACAGAAGAAAGCACTTACTTGAGCTAGCTTCGAAGTACGATTTTCTTATTGTTGAAGATGATCCCTACGGATATATTACTTTTGGGGATGAGAAGGTAGAAAGAATAAAGGCAATGGATAAAGAAGGAAGAGTAATATATTTATCTACATTTAGCAAAATTTTTTCTCCCGGACTAAGGGTTGGATGGGTTATTGCGAGTGAAGAGCTTATTAGGTCCATTGCTATAGCAAAACAAGGAATGGACCTTTCTACTTCTCCTGTGTCGCAATATATTGCACTATTTGCAATGGAAAAAGGAATAATAGAAAAAAGGATTCCAATAATTGTTGGAGAATATAAAAAGAAGAGAGACGTCATGCTACAATCTCTTGAAAGCTACATGCCAAGCGAAACTAGATGGACGAAGCCAATTGGAGGAATGTTTATTTTCGTTTGGTTAAAAGACATGCTAGACACGAAGTTGATGTTAGAAAAAGCGATAAAGAACTACAAAGTATCTTATGTTCCTGGAAGGTCGTTCTTTATTGATGGTTCTGGGAGAAACACCATGAGATTGAACTTCTCATATCCCTCTGAAGAGCAAATAAGAGAGGGCATACGCAGGCTGTCTAACTTAATTAAAGAAGAATATGGGAGCACTAGCTAGTTATTTTAAAAACAAATTGATAAAGAGGCTCAGCCAGGGATAACTTCCTCATCCGTTAGGTTCCCGCGGTGTCTTCATTGCCTCAAAATTGAAGTACTTTGAAGCCTTTTAAGTTTTGTTTTCTTTTTTACTTTGCTGACATCCTCCACGACTAATTTTGAGAGATTCTTGCTTGCAGGAGTTCATTGCTCATTTGTTCATAGTTTTACCTACTACTCTGTAGCTTTATACTTCCGAAACGAAAAACGACGCTAGGTTAAAGTTTATAACGTATCCTTTGCTTTATAGAGGAGAGTACTTGAGCGAGACGCTGGTTAACTTATTCAAGGAATATGGACTAAAAGAGTACGAAGCAAAAGCTTATGTTTCTCTACTCTTTTCGAGAGAGTTAACTGCTTCAGAGCTTTCTAGGGTATCTGAAATACCACAACCTAGAATATACGACGTGCTTAATAGTTTAAAATTAAAAGGTCTAGTGGAAATAAGGCAAGAAAGACCACAGAAGTTTAGGGCTGTTGATCCAAAGATAGCGTTGCAAATACTTTCAAACGACCTTTTAGCTAGGTTAAGCAATGTTAGACAGACAATATTTTCAGAAATTGAAAAACTTAAGCCTCAGGATCAGTCTTTGCTCTTAGAGGAACCAAACGTTTGGATAATAAGAAATCTTGACAAAGCAAAACAAAAGATAAAGTCGCTCATAGAAGCAGCAAACGTAGACATTGTTATGTCTTCTTCAGCTAGCTTGGTAAATGAATTTGTAGATAGCATCATATCTGTAACTCATAGCAGGAAAAATGTAACCGTTGCAGTAGTTTGCTACTGTGATGAATCCAAAGTTCAAATAAACTCCAATGAAGCAGTACTACTTAAACAAAGGCCAACACCAAGTCTACCAATAATAATGATCGATGGGACATATTGCATTGTGTTAGCTGAAGACTACTCTTTAGAGCTTGGAGAACCAGAACTTATGCGCATACTAAGTGACTTTTTCTACTACTCTGTTTGGAGACCAAGTAAAACTTTAACTAAGTTTAAGCTGGACCAAGAAAAGACAACTTCACACATATGGCTTGCAATTGAGATGATTAAGACGATGAAAAAAGAGGACATAACAATAAAGGTAAGTGGATTCGAAAGAAAATCAAGAAACGTTATAGAAGTTGAAGGAAGCGTTGTAGACTACAAGCTTGACCCTCAAGGAATCTTTAAGAATTTCACGTTACTAAGTGGTGGAAAGAAATATTTAGTGGGGGGACTGGGAGCAAGCGTTGAGGATGTAGAAGCTAGACTAATAACCATTTCAAAGAAACAAAAATAAGAGGTTTTAGTAACTTTGAGCAATTGTGAAATTCTCATCAAGAATGCTAAGATAATAAACCCAAGTTATGAAACACATGCAGACATATTAATTTCTAATGGAAAGATAAAGAAAATTGGAAAAGATGTTGACAATGAAGGAATAAAACAAGTGATCGACGCATCTGGGAAACTAGTTTTCCCTGGTTTCATAGATGTTCATATACAAGGAGCTAATGGTTATGACATTCTAGATGAAGACAAGAACGCAATAAAAGAAATTTCAAAGAAAATCACCGAATTTGGAGTGACTGGATTCTTGGCAACTACAGTATACAAACCAAGACAAGAAAATAAGCATGTCGAACTTTCCTTAAAAGGAGTTTCTGAAGGTTTAGAAGGAGCAAGATTTTTAGGATTTCATTTAGAAGGTCCTTTCATTTCAAAGGAGAAAAAAGGAATGATCCAAGAGTCTTCCTTGTGTGAACCTTCTGAAAAAGTTCTCTTGGAAATACTAAAGAAGTGCAATGGCAACCTTAGGATGATGACTATTGCACCTGAGCTTGATGGAGCTCATAGGTTAATTGAGGTTCTTTTTAAGAATAACGTTATTCCTTCTTTTGGACACTCTGCTGCAAACTACGAAGAAACTTTAGAAGCGATAAAAATAGGAGTAAAGCATGTTACCCATCTCTTCAACGCAATGAACCCAATCCATCATAGGTCACCAGGACCAATAATAGCAATCTTGGAGTCTCAAGAAGTTACAGCTCAGCTTATAGTAGATGGAGCACACATTCATCCAAGCGTTGTTAAGTTTATAAGTAAGGCTTTAGGAGAAGATAGAATATTGTTGATAACTGATGGAGTTAGGTCACTAGGACTACCTGATGGAAAGTATGTTTATGACGGAATCGAGTATATATCGAAAAACGGAACTTCGAGGTACACAGATGGCACATTAATTGGAACTTCTATAGGAATAAGTGAGCTTGCGAAGCGCTTTATTATGTTTACAGGATTTCCTTTAAGAACAATCGCAAAAGTTGCCTCGTATAATGCAGCAAAGCTATTAAACTTAGAGAAAAGAAAGGGAAGCATAGAAGAAGGAAAAGATGCAGATATAGCGATTTTGGACGAAAACTTTAAAGTTTATGCAACTTTAGTTGAAGGAAAAGTTGTTTTCCTAAGAGCTTAGAAAAACTTAAAACCTTCCAACGTATGCATTTTTACAAATTTCTATTAGTTTTTCTTTGTTCAACTCAATAGGACTGTTTGATAAGTTCCTTGAGTAGTTTTGAGTTACATCCTCGACCATAGTGTTAATCTCGTCCTCTTTTACGCCTATTTCTCTTAAGTTTCGAGGTATCCTTAAAGCATCTAACAATAAGGAGATATCTTTCAAAAGAAGTCTTGATTTTACAACGTTGTCTGGGGAAGAATGACCTAGTGCTTCAGAAAGCTCAGCAAACCGATCTGTCATGAACGGCGCTTCATACTCAAGAGAACTAACTAGGAAAGTTGCATTAGCTAAGCCATGAGGTATTCCATAATGTGTAGTTAAATAATAACCAAGTGCATGAACTACGTTGGTGCTGGTTATGTTGATCGAAAGCCCTGCAAGCATGCTTGCGTACATCATCCAAGCCTTTGCTTCGAGATCGCCACTAAAAGCTCTAGGTAAATTGTTCAGTATTATTCTTATACTTTCCTTAGATAGCATGTCTGAAAAAACTGTTGAATTCTTAGAGAAGAAAGACTCAAGTGCATGTGAAAGGGCATCTAAGCCTGTTGACGCAACAAGATTTGGAGGCAGAGTGTACAAGGTATCTGGATCTAAAATTGATAGCTTTGGAAAGAGCGCAGGTCCACCGATAGCTAATTTTCTCTTTTGTTTTAAGTCAGTAAGAACTGAATATTTGCTTACTTCACTACCAGTCCCTGCTGTTGTTGGCAAAGCTACAAGTGGTACTGTATTAACGTTAACATTCATAACACCTAAGAAGTTTTGTATCCTTACACCACTAGAGTACGCTAGGGAAATAGCTTTTGCAGCATCAATTACGCTTCCTCCACCAAAGGCAAGCACAAAACTAACGTTCGTTTTTCTTGCTAGCATTGCTCCTGCTTCAACAGTTTCAACAGAAGGATTTGGCTCAATTCTATCATAAACGTATGTTTCACAGTTAATTTTTTTAAGCTCATTCTTCAATAGGTCAAGGTAGCCTGTTCTTCTAGCAAAATTTGACCCAGAAACTAAGAGACAACTTTTACCAAAGTCGTATTGCTTTAAATATTCGCTCAATTCTTTAATTGCGCCCCTTTTAAATACAACGCTTGTTGGATATGAAAAGTTAAGTTGGATTTCTTTGCTCATTCTTTTCGTTTATTTTAAACTTTTTAGTGCCTTATAAAACTTTTTAGTTGGAAATCATGTTTATAAATACAAAACAAAAATTTAAATTTAAACGAAGTAACTATAAGTAGGTGAAAGCAAAATGGAAGACGACATCGATGAATGGTTTAGAAAGAGGCGTAGGTACTTCGAAGACATAATGAAGGAAATTGAAAGAGAAATTGACGAGCTTTTTAGGGAATCCTTCAAGGAGTTTGAAAGCGAGGTACCGAGGGAGCTAGTAAGAGAGAGGAGCCTGCCCGATGGAAGTAAAGTTAGAGAATTTGGACCATTTGTTTACGGATATTCTGTCACAATAGGGCCTGATGGAGAACCTGTAGTACGAGAATTTGGGAATTTTAGGCCAGAAGGGAGAAAAGGCATTGAAGTTAAAAAGCTAAGAGAACCATTGGTTGACGTTATTGAAGAAGAAGATAAAATAAGGGTAGTTGCTGAAATTCCAGGCGTCGAAAAAAGCGATATAAACTTATACGCTACGGAAAACAAACTAACAATAAAAGTTGACACTCCACAAAGGAAGTACTATAGAGAAGTAGACTTGCCAGCAAAGGTTGATCCAAAGCAGTCAAAATCAACTTATAAGAATGGAGTACTGGAAGTAGACTTAAAGAAAGTGAAGGAAGAGTCTAAGGGGACACCTCTAAAAGTAGAGTAAGAAAATTATTTTTTTATATTTACAAATTTTTATTCTAGGCTAGACTGCTCTCATAGGAAGAAAGGAATCTTTCTGATACTTGCTTGTACATGCTAATATGTTTCTTGATCGTTGGATCTAACTTCTTTAGAGCTTCTTCAAAGTGCCTCATTTCCACCTTTATTTCTTTCAAATTATTTTTTGCAGTTTCAGGGCTATTCTTCTTAATGTATTCTTTTATTGCTAACATAGAAGCAGTTTCACAGATGGCCGAAATGTCTGCTCCAGTATAGCCTTCTGTCATTTCTGCAAGTTTGTCAAAGTTAACATCAGAAGCCAGAGGCTTTTTCTTGGTGTGTATTTTAAATATTTCTTTTCTAGCCTCTAGGTCTGGAGGTGGAACGTAAATAAGCCTGTCAAACCTTCCAGGTCTAAGTAAAGCAGGATCTACGATATCTGGTCTGTTGGTCGCAGCAATTACTACTACATTACTCAACTCTTCAAGACCATCGAGTTCTGTTAGTAGTTGAGCAACTACCCTCTCAGTAACATTTGAATCCGAAACTCCGTAACCTCTAGCTGGCGCAATACTATCTACTTCGTCGATAAAGACTATGCATGGTGCGGCTTGTTTAGCCTTTCTGAATATTTCCCTAACTGCTCTCTCAGATTCTCCAACCCATTTGCTTAAGATTTCTGGTCCTTTTATACTTATAAAGTTGGCTTCACTTTCATTTGCCAATGCCTTAGCTAGTAACGTTTTACCAGTTCCAGGAGGACCAAATAAGAACACACCCTTGGGAGGTTTGGTGTTCGTGTATTCAAAGACTTCGCCATACTTTAAAGGCCATTCTACAGCTTCTTGAAGTTCTTCTTTTACGTTAGCTAAGCCTCCAACATCTTCCCAATGTACATTTGGAACCTCAACTAAGACTTCTCTCATAGCACTTGGTTCAACATCTTTTAAGGCATCTTGAAAGTCTTGCATTGTAACTTGAATTTTGTTCAAAACTTCTGCAGGAATTTTCTCTGCCTCGAGGTCTATTTCTGGTAAAACTCTTCTCAATGCTCTCATTGCAGCTTCTTTGCAAAGTGCAGCAAGATCTGCTCCAACAAAGCCATGTGTTACGTTTGCAATTCTTGTAAGGTCTACATCTTTAGCTAAGGGCATCCCCCTAGTATGAATTTGTAGTATTTCTAACCTTCCTTGCCTATCAGGAACGCCTATTTCTATTTCCCTATCGAACCTTCCAGGTCTTCTTAACGCAGGGTCTAGAGCATTTGGCCTATTCGTTGCACCTATTACCACAACTTTCCCTCTTGACTCAAGACCATCCATCAAAGCAAGAAGCTGAGAAACAACTCTTTTTTCTACTTCTCCAGTAACTTCTTCTCTTTTTGGAGCAATACTATCAATTTCATCTATGAATATTATGCTTGGCGCGTTCTCTTTTGCTTGCTTGAATATTTCCCTTAGCCTTTCTTCACTTTCCCCATAGAATTTGCTCATAATCTCTGGACCACTTATTGAAAAGAAATTAGCATTACTTTCGCTTGCAACTGCCTTAGCTAGTAACGTTTTACCAGTTCCAGGAGGGCCATAAAGCAAAACTCCCTTTGGAGCCTCGATACCTAACCTCTCAAACAACTCCGGATGCCTTAAAGGAAGCTCAACCATTTCTCTTATCTTTTGGATGGCATCTCTGAGACCACCTATATCCTCGTAGCTGATTCTTGGAACACCACTTGGAATACCTTTAGCAACTTCTTCACTTATCACAATGTTTGTCTCTGGAGTTATTATTACTGCTTCAACTGGTGGTGAGATTCCTGTGACAACAAAGTCAACCTTATTTCTCATTATGTTTACTGTTACTATATCTCCTCTCGCGACAACCCTTCCTTCAAGCAACTGAAGTATGTACGACTCGCCTCCAAAGATTCTTAAAGGTTGAGTTGGTGCTAAAGTAACTTTTTCTGCGATCTTTGCTTCAACTTTTTTAACCGTAACTTTATCATCTAAGCCAACTCCAGCATTTTCTCTTGTTTGCTTATCCATTCTAATTATTTCTTTTCCAGAATCTTCAGGTCTACTGTGCCAGTAAATTGCAAACGTTCTCTTCTTCCCAACAATTTCAACTACGTCACCAGAGGTTAAACCTAGTTCTCTTGCCACTTGAGGGTCAATCCTAACTATCCCCCTTCCAGCATCGCTC
>JAAOZO010000201.1 GCA_011605715.1 Nitrososphaerota archaeon
TACCAGAAGAACTCATAAAGAAACTTAAGAAAAATGGAAAAATGATAGTTCCAGTAGGTTCATTGAACTTCTACCAAGATTTAATACTCGTAGAGAAAGATGACCGTGGAAGAGTTAGAACTCATAATTTTGGACCTGTTGTTTTTGTACCACTTAAAGGGTTAAAAGGCTTAAACGCTTAACAGCTCTTATAAGTTAGAGAAAAGTTGTAAGGAATTGAACCCCTATAGTCTTAAGACTGATACATATCTCAATTTAATTTACTTTGGTTCTAGTTTTTGTCAAAAAATAATTTCATTTGGAAGTGCTAACTTAAGCCAGTGAGTTCTTCCAGGCTTAAGCAAAAACTTCTAACTTTTTTCTTTGGTTTTAGACTTCATTTATCGTTGTAATGTACTCAAACCTCATCGTCTGCAGTTTCAGGATAGACAGAGTTTATAGGAAGCGTTTTTTAAGTTTAATACTCCCTAACGTTATTCGTGTTTTCGCAATTCATACTCACACATACACACAAGATCTTCTTAGCTCAATGATAAAAATAAACTCCTGGGTTTAAGTCTCATTTCGTAAGTTAAATTTTGTACTTTAAACTCAATAAAAAATTCGGTTTGCATGTTCAGCCTAATATTTATTATTATAAAAATTAACCAAACATTAAATCGGAAAATGTGAGAGTAAACAAACTCCTAAAAAAGTATATGCTTAAATACATGTTTTTGGGATATTCTTTTGAACTTACGTGATGAAGAAAAGAGTCATAATAAGGGGAGACAAAGTACAGGATGTTGGTTATCGGCTCTTCTTGTTAGAGGTCGCTGAATCTTTCGGATTAAAAGGGTTTCAAGCAAGAAACGTTGAAAACTACGTTGAGTTTTTGGTAGAAGGAGAAGAAAAACAAGTAACAGCATTTATAAAATTTGCAAAAACAAATTACCCCGAATTCGCAAAGGTTGAAGCTGTTGTTGATGAAGATTACGATGGAAACGTCATGTCGATAGAAGGATTCTACAGAAGTTTTAGTCTCAATCAACTAGTAAAAATTGTAAATACGGGAATAAGCATGCTAGGAAGGCAGGACCTAATGTTAGAAAAACAAGATTCTATGCTAGAAAAGCAAGATGCGTTACTAGAGAAGCAAGACAAGATGCTAGGAAAGCAGGACCTAATGCTGGGAAAGATGGATCTCATGCTAGAGAAGCAAGATAAAATGCTAGAAAAGCAAGACAAGATGCTAGAGAAACAAGATTTAATGTTAGAGAAACAAGATATCTTGATAAATGAAGTTAAAGACCTAAGAAAAGATCTAAAAGCGTACATGGAGGAAAGATTTCAAAAAATAGAATTGGAAATAGCAAGAATAAAAGAAAAAATTGGAATAAAGTAAGTTTAAAAATTCTCTTTCTGAGTAGAATAAAAAGCAGAAGCAGAAACATTATGAGCAAAATAAGTCGAGAATAGTCTTTCTTCCATTTTGCTACTAACACTTTGGGACCGTCTACTTTTATAGTTAAAGAAGAATTGTTGCTTTCTACGTCTCCAGTCCACTTTTCAAACACGTCTAGTATAAGTAATCCTTCTGTAGTTGGGTAAACAACAATTCTTGCGTAAGATCCTTGGTCATACCATCCTGAACCATTTACAAACCCCAACGAAGAAGTTGCGTTCACATAAAATTGTTTTTTCCATTTAGCTTCAAATATTTTTGGGCTGTCGATACGTATTCTGAATACATTTGAAGAGGAGTTATGGCTTCCAACCCATTCAAGAAAGACATATCTTTCTACTTTAGAAATGTTAAAAAGATAGTATGCCGCTATAGTAACTGTTTCCCCTTTAAATATCCAAGAAGAAGAATTCAGTACTTTTCCTTCTCCTTCATTTACTGTTACGAAGTACTGAACGTAGTACATTGGACTTAACTTCATTGGCTTTGTTATGTCTATTCGAATTGAAGAGTTTTTAGTCGAATAATTCCAGCCCATAAGAAGTAAGCGTGATCTGTTGTTGAAGGTAATGACTTCTTTAGCTTTTAAAACTATCGAGGTGCCATTTTCATACCATCCTGAAGAAAAATTTGTATATTTATCAAAATTAGTGTTAACGTAGTAGAAGCATTTCCACATAGCAAATAAGTTAATGGGCTTGTTCACTAAAAGCGAAAAGTTTTGTTCCTTCGTTTGAATGCTTCCACTCCAAGAATGAAAAACATACATGACCTGTGTCTCGTTTTTAAACTTAGAAACTGTACTTACCTTAACAATACTGTTGTTGTCATACCATCCACTCCCATAAGCAAAGCCTAAAGAGTTAGAAGTGGCATTTACAAAATATTGCGGTACCCAGATTGCTTCTTCTGAGACATCTCCAGTAATTTTAATATAAAAACTTCTAGAGCTTCCAGAATAAGATCCAGAACCTTTTCCAAGCCACCTAAGGAATCTATACCTAAAAGTTGAATTTATTTCGTAAGTTTCATTTACACTTATGTAAACATAGCTTTCAAACAAGTACCAACCAGATGTTACAGTAGACCCATATGCATTAACTAAGGTAAGCCTAAAGTAAACTGCTTCTTTGTATGGAATGTTGTCTGGTAAGGAAACGCTTGAAGCAGTAACGCTTTCATATGTTCCTGTCTCTAGCCACTTATAAATTACAGAAAGAGCATAAATATCCAAAGTTGAAGGATAAATTGTATCCTGAGTTGTTGAATTTAAATCAAAAGCATAGTACATTAGTTCTAGACCGTTTATTGTATCTTTTTGCGAAGCATGTCCAAGCCCTAGCGAATGCCCGATTTCATGCGCGGCAGTGTTCCTAATTTGAGTATAGCTTAATTTTTCTCCGTAAACTTCTGAGGCTATTGTTATTGTTGCGTTTACTAACTTTCCACTATCTTCATAGTATTTATAATCTGTAAGTCCCGCTATTCCATCTGCTATGTCTCTATAAAACCTTATATAAATGTCGTAATGTGAAGAAGAATTAATACCTAGAACAAAAACGTTAAATGTAATCTTATTTAAATAGCTTGACCCATAAGCGTTAGTATAAGCATTAATCGAAGCTTTCCAGGAATCTATCGCAAATCTTGTAAAAACCAAGTATTTTTCATCAAACCAAGAAGAAGAATTCGGAATAAGTAAAATGTTTATGCTCGCATGATCCCAAGAACATTTTTCCAAGTTTATCGAGAATACTGTAGTTTTAATGTAAGAGTTGTTTTCTGGATTTGTACTTCGCGTAGAAGCATAGAGAGAAGGTACTAGTAATGTAATTACAAAAAAATATAGACAATAGAAAGACTTAATCTTCATCAAGGAACAATGCTAGTACGAGCATTTAAATGCTTTACGTTACTGATACGAAACTCAAATTAAGTTAATATCAAAAAACACAATTTAAACCTTCCCAGAAAGATAGTCCAATGCGAGGCCGTCTTCTACTTCGCATTTGCCATCATCGTAGACCTTAGAAATGATGAAAAGCGGATAGTATCTGCAGTTATTAATTCTTGTAGGAACTTCTTGAGATGAGAACTTAAAATCTAAGATAGAAAAACAAGCATCTACAGAACTCCCACAGGAATTAAGTAAACCTATAGCTGATATAAGAGTTCCAGAGGTTCTTCGAATATCGTCAATCAAAACTACTTTCTTAAACTTCTTAACAACTTCTTCATCAACTACTAGAATAACTTCTTTGTTTTGGGTTATAGAAATAGATTTTGTATTCTTTGGTTTTCTAAAAGTTACTTTTTCACTTTTATAGATTGAAAAGAAAGGTAAATTTAGAAGAAGAGAAGTTACTAGAGCAAACTTCGTTCCAGAAGTTTCAATAGAAGAAATCGCTTCTGGAAATAAACCAAGTTTATTAATCCAATAGGAAAGTAATTTACTTATAG
>JAAOZO010000205.1 GCA_011605715.1 Nitrososphaerota archaeon
GAAAGCACTTTAGTTATTAATGGTAGGTTTAAGGTTGTTATCGTATGTCTACCAGCACCAAAGATGTCGTAAACCTTTCCATCTCTATAGAAGACAGCAACTTCAAACTCATGAACTATTAGTTGACTACCCCACTCTATTTCTTCAGAAGGATATTTCCAGACAATGTCTTCTGAACTTGGATTTATCCATTCGATAACTTTTGGCATAGCTACTCACCCTTTGAAACGTCGAACATATGATTTCTAGCATCTATTCCACTGTTTATAGCTTTGATTCTTTCCTTTAGTTCAGTTAACAAGGAAACGTTTTCTTTAATTTTTTTAGCTAGGGAAGCCAATTCTTCACAACTTGAAACAAGTTCGGCATCTAACTTTTTAAGTTGCTCAAGTTCCTTTTCTGTTACTTTTACCCTATCAAAGTAGCCAGAATAGCCTGCAGAAGAAACTCTTATCTTTGTACCTAAAGAGCTTAGATCCTTAGCAGTATTGTTCAACTCATAAACGTTAACCGGAATTTTTCCATCTAAAGAATCAGACAAATACGACCTTATAGTTTCTTCGGCTTCTTTTATCTTGTTAAACAAGTAGTTTCTTATCAATTTGTCGTCCTCCCTTATGAGTTCTTTTTGTTTATAACCTTTAAAACCTGGAATCATCAACTCAAGCTTCTCTAGGGTCTTTAACTCTTTTGACATTTTGGGTTATATAACTCACACAATCTTTATAAACTTTTTGTTTCTAATTTTTTCTGATGAAAATTATATTGCAAAGAAAAAATCAACAGCTTGTTAAGCTAAAGTATTAAGAGCAAGAAACTAACAAAGTTGATTGCTGAGCCAAAAACGAAGGGTGCCCAGTGACCATAGTTCCAAAGAACTCCAGATATAAATGGACCAAGGGATCCAGCAAACGTAGTGAAAGAATCAAGTACTCCTACTGCAGTTGCAAAATTTTCTTCTGACACATCTTGCATTATTAGTCTTCTAGCGGGCATATCCATTGCACCTACAACACCTTGAACTATCATAATTACAACAGCTAAGAGAAAAGAATTTACGAACGGATAGACCCACCAAATTAAGGAAGAAAGAAGGACATGCAATAGAAGAATAATTTTTCCACCAACCTTATCAGAAAGTTTTCCAAAGGGTATTTGAAATACTGCATTTCCAATGCTCCATATTGCAAGCAGGAGTCCAATTGTTGCATCGTCAAAATTTTGGTCTAGACTAGCCACTAATGGAATAAAGGTGTATGAAGTCAAAAATCCTATAGTGTGAAACGATAAGGCTATTGAGAGCTTTCTTACCGAAGAATTTTTTATGAAGAAGTCTAATCCTTTTTTAAAGTCGTCTAAAGTGAAGAGAATAAAATTGTTTTTTGTAGAGCTGTTAGACTTACGAACGACATAAGTTACTATAACCAATGAAAAAAGGGAAAGAACACCACCAACTGCAAACAATGATTTGTAGCCAAAGTTTTGTGCCATGATTCCGGAAAGAGTTTGGCCGATAACTTGAGAAGTCGTGGTAAATGCATAGTACCAACCAAAGGCTAAAGCAACTTTTCCTTTTGAAGAAGCTTTCGACACATAAGAAGAAATAGAGGGTCCATAGATAGCTGTTCCTATCCACAACAGAACAACAAGTATAGAAAAAAGAAGTGGGTTTGAAACTAAGTACATAAGAAAAAGAGAGATGCTACATAAAGAAAAGCTCCAAACAATAGGTAGTCTATAACCAAGCTTGTCAGCTATAACGCCGCTTGGAAGCGTTAACAGAGCAAATGCAAGCCTAGCTACAGTAACGATTAATCCAACCATGAAAGAATTGAACCCCAGTTGACTAAGATAAAGAACTAGTAAAGAAGTAGACAAATTAAAGCCTAGAATGAGTAAACTGACTGAAAAACTTACTAAGACTATGTTTCTAGTTAAGCCTAAGTTATCGAGATTCAAGCTTGGAGGAATGAGAGGTTTTTTCTCGATATAAAAATATTGTGTTTACTAGCTTAACCCTTTACTCTAAAACTAATTAAAAAAAGGAGTTCGTAAGAGCATCGAAGAAACTATACTTATTATTTGTAAGAAGCAAGTCTATACACGATGTATTCTAAGTTAACTTTGTAACTTAAGATAATAAGCTAAAACTTATAAGTGATTAAGGTAATAAATTAAGTACAATGCAGGAATTAGCAATTCATGGTGGAAAGAAAACTAGAACGAGGCCATTTCCAAACAAAAAGGATGTAGGAATAGAAGAGCTAAAAGAAGTAGCAGAAGTTATATGGTCTGGTCAACTTAATAGAGTTGGAGGAACGAAGGTTTCAAACTTTGAAAAAGAGTTTGCAAAACTATATGGAGTTGAATACGCTGTAGCGTCCACTTCTGGAACTGCTTCGATTCATGTAGCACTTGGAGCATTGAATCTTGATCCTGGTTCTGAGGTAATAACTGGACCAATAAGCGATATGGGTTCAATAATACCAATCTTGTATCAGGGCCTAATTCCTATTTTTGCTGATGTTGATCCTAAAACTTATGCTTTAGATCCTGAAGATGTTG
Organism: Nitrososphaerota archaeon; assembly: GCA_011605715.1. GTDB lineage: Archaea > Thermoproteota > EX4484-205 > EX4484-205 > JAAOZO01 > JAAOZO01. The sequence continues at coordinate 2,566 of JAAOZO010000205.1, forward strand.
AAAGAAAGATAAGCGAAAAAACGAAAGCCATAATGGCAATTCATTTGTTTGGTCTTGCGGATAAGTTGGATGAATTGAGAAAGATTGCGAAGGAATACAATCTATATCTTATCGAAGACACATCACAAGCACACCTAGCAGAGTACAAGGATAAGCTTGCAGGTACAATTGGGGACATTGGATGCTTTAGTTTGCAGCAGTCGAAGCAGATGACAACAGGTGATGGAGGCATGACTATATTTAAGGACAAAGAACTTTATGAGAGAGGTTCGTTGTTCGCAGATAAAGCCTGGCCAAGGAGTGGAAATTTAGCTGATAGAGGTTACCTTTTTCTAGCAATGAACTATAGAATGACAGAACTTCAGGGAGCAGTAGGATTAGCCCAAGTAAAGAAGATTAGGAACATAGTTGAGAGAAGAAGAAAAGTAGGAGAAAAACTAGTAAAGATGATAAAAGAAGAGGTTGAGGGTGTAATTCCTCCTCATGTACCAAGTTATTGCAAACATTCTTTTTGGCTTTTTCCGATAACGTTGGATGAGGAAAAAATAAAGATAGCTCCAGAAGTTTTCAATGAAGCACTTAATGCAGAAGGCATACCTTCTAGCTTTGGTTATATAAAGAAGCCACTTTACCTTTATCCAGTGCTAAAGGAAAAAATTACTTTTGGAAGGTCTCATTACCCATTTGATTTACCAGAAGCAAGAAAGTTAGAATACAAAGAAGGAGATTGCCCAAATGCAGAGAAATTGTTGAAAAAAGTTATTACAATACCAGTAAACGAGTTTTATGAAGATGAGGATATCGAAGACATAATTAAAGCCTTAAAGAAAGTTTCAAACTACTACATAAAAAATAAGTTAAATAACCTAAGTTAGAAGCTCTTACTTCAGAAAATAACCTAGTCTTTGAAGCTTTCCCTTATCAATTCAATTGATTTCCTTACCCCTAAAAATGGGTCCTCTCTCCCTTCAAATTCTATAGAGATATATCCTTTGTAGTTTGCCTCTTTTAATATTTCGTAAACTTTTTTATAGTCTATGTCTAGAGTATACCAAACACCTCCTCCAAAGTAAGTCTTTGCATGAACTAATACTGAATACTTTGCGATTTTCCTTAAGCTTTCGTATGTATCTTCTATGAAGTTACCAGTATCCATGAGAGCTCTTAAGTACTTTGAATTTAATGAAGTTATTATTTTCACTAGCTTCTCTGGACTACTTGTTAAGCCCCAATGATTTTCAAGAGCTAAAACAATTCCATAGTCTTCAGCAACCTTTAACAGATCTTCAATAGAACTCATAACCCATTCAAACGCATCCTTTTCGGAGTAACCTTCTATTGGTGGCTCAATGCCTTTGTTTTTCATGAACTCATCGAAGCTTTTTATTGTCATCCACCTACCAGAATTTATTCTTATAGCGGGAGCTCCCAAGCGATATGCTAGCTCTAAAGATTTTTTTGTTTTCTCGATTTCTTTTTCTCTAACCTCTTTACTCGGAGAAACAAAGTTTTGATGGGTAGCAACACAATAAATATCTAAGCCAAGTTCCAATGCTTTTGTTTTTATCGAGTTCAGATAACTTGTGTCTCTTGATTCAAGTTGAACCTCAAGTACTTCGACACCACTCAACTCAAGTTTGTAAGCTTGTTCCATAACGTATTCAATTGGAGTTCTAACTTCAGAGAAATGCCAAAACGAATACGTTGAAGTCCCAACCCTTAAGTTCATTTAAAAGAAGTAAAAGCTAGAGCTGTATTTAAGTTTTTTGAGTCGCATTACTCGTTGGAAAAACTTATTAATGTACAACACTCTAATAAATAGAAGAAAAATGACAAGGTTTCCTAAGGGATTCATGTGGGGAATCTCGATGGCAGCATTTCAATACGAAATGGGACATTCAAAGGAAGCTGTAGATCCAAATAGCGATTGGTACCTGTGGCTACATAACGAGGAGAACAAGAAAATAGGAATAGTTAGCGGAGACGTTCCAGAAATGGGACCAGGATACTGGGACCTCTATAAGGTAGACCACGACTGGGCTGAGTGGCTAGGTCTAAATGCTTGGAGGATGAATCCCGAATGGAGTAGGATATTTCCTAAGTCAACAGAAGAAGTTAAAGTTAATGTAGAATCCAAGGAAGGAGACATTATAGATGTAGAAGTCACAGAGAAAGACCTTAAGAAACTTGATGCCATGGCAAATCAAAAGGCAGTAAAGAAATACAAGGAAATTTTTAAAGACATAAACGAAAGGGGAATAAAACTAATAATAAACTTGTACCACTGGCCATTGCCAATATGGATCCACGATCCAATAAAGGTTAGAGAATCAAAACTAAAAGATGGTCCAAAAGGATGGTTAGAAGAAAGAACAGTAGTAGAGTTTGCTAAGTTTGCAGCTTACATTGCATGGAAGTATGAGGACTATGCTTACATGTGGAGTACGATGAATGAACCAAACGTAACGTGGAGCATTGGATACCTTGGAGGTAATTTTCCACCCGGTGTTAACTCAATAGAGGCGGCAACGAAAGCAGCTTACAACATTACTCAAGCTCATGCTAGGGCTTATGACCAGATAAAAAGAGTAATCGGTAAAAAAGCAAAAGTAGGAATAATATACGCAACAACACCTTCTGAGCCATTAACTAATTCTGAAAAAGACATTGAAGCAGCAAAGATTTCAGATGAAGTTTCAACAAAATGGTTCTTTAACGCAATAGTAAATGGAGTAATTTCAAAGAACTTTGTTGGAGAAAAAATTAAGAGAGAAGACATGAAAGAAAAGGTAGATTGGATAGGAGTGAACTACTACTCTAGAAGTGTCGTTAGATCAAAACAAGAACCTCCTGGTTACGAAAGTGTTGCCGGCTATGGTTTTAGTTGTAGTAACATGGAAAGATCTAACGCAGGTTTACCGGTTTCAGAATTTGGTTGGGAAATTTATCCAGAAGGAATAAGAAAGGCATTAAAATTGTATAAAGAGTATGAAAAACCACTTATGATAACTGAGAATGGAGTAGCGGATAAAAAAGATAGACATAGAGCATGGTACATTGTTTCTCATCTTTATCAAGTAAGCAAGGCCATAGAAGAAGATGGGCTAAAAGTTATAGGGTACTTACACTGGAGTTTAATAGATAATTTAGAATGGGCTTCAGGATTTAGCAAGAGATTTGGGCTAATATACGTTGACATGAGTACTAAGAAAAGAGTTCCAAGACCTAGTGCATACTTGTATAGGGACATCGTTACCTCGAATGAGATACCAGAATATCTTTTAGAGTATAGCAAATTTCCAAACGCTATTACTTAACATAGAAAACGAGTAAACAACAAATTAAAGCTTTTTTATTAGTTTAACTGTGTTAATTTAGGTTTATAGATAATTAAGAAATAAGATAACTTATATTAGATGTCCAAGTAGAGGTAGAACTCATATGGATGCGGCAGTGATGAAACTTGCTTATATTGAGACACTTCAAGTTCGGC
>JAAOZO010000245.1 GCA_011605715.1 Nitrososphaerota archaeon
ACCTGCTCTTTGCACTTATAGCCATTAGAGTAGTATTTGCAACGTAACTTAACGAAGAATCCAAAGGACCAAGGGCGTCTTCAGCATGTGCGCTTTGAACCCATCTTGGCAAATAAACGGCAGGTAAAGGAATGGCTTGGCTTCCAAGGGCCATGAGTAGCGGGCTAACTTGAATACTATACTTATCTGAAACTTCTATACCAAGGAGTGGATTTATCTGAATGGTTTTCGTGAACCCCTTATAGATATAGTTGTTCTCTAAGTTGTAGCTCTGAAGTAACTCAACTTTTTCAAATTTCATGCTGCTGGCAATAATAGAGCTTTTGTAAATTATGTCTGTAGTGTTGGTGGATACCAAATTGAATTCTGGAGGTGGGGAAATAAAAGTTCCTTTCTGAGAGTAAATTTCAACGGCAAAGGCATCAACTTTAAAGTTTGTTTCAAAGGAGTAAGGTAAAGAGACATTGAAAATATATCCTTGAACTTCCGGTTTTAGAAAGAGTCTGTAGCTTATTGAAAGGTTGTAGAAAGACAAATTTGGATAGTAGCTTGCCGAAGGAAGCAGTATGCTAAAGCTAGCGCCATCGTTGCTCTTTTCTAGTTTTACTGTAGCATTAACGTTGGAGGAAAAGGAAAAGTTTTTCGGGAAGCTTATAATTCTCTCAGCAAAGTTACTTGGTAAGTTTATCTTCAGTTCATAGTTGTAGTTTGGTAAAACATCAGTTGGAAACGAAAGGTTGTCTTCATACTTTGCTACAAACGTTGTACTGTCATAGACTATCTTCCTGTTAAGAAGAACTCCATGAAACTGCTGGGCTGGAGCTGAAAAAACGCTTGTAGACGCATAGGTAAGACTAACCAAAACTAGAAGTGCTCCAAGTAGTGTCACCATTCTTGCTTTTTTGCTGTTCATTGCCTTTCTCAACATTCAGTAAAGGCTATATTTTAACTTACTGAGGTCAAAAAACATATTTTCATAAATAAAACTCTCCCTCCCGTCTTATTGTTATAAAGAACATAGTAACAAACCTTCTTTAAGCTCCTCTGCTACAACTTCTTCAACCGCTCCAAGCTCAAGATTCTTTGTTGAGTTTATTACTAAGTTCACATAGTTAATGCTCCTTCCAAAATATCTGCCTTCGCTTAACTTCTTTAAAGGCACAGCTTTTATCTTACTTTTAACAAAAGCTTCCTTGTTTTCCTTAGAAAGCTTTCTTACAATTCTCGAGAGTTCTCTTGCTCTTTCGTCAACTACTTCTGACTTTACTTTTGGAAAGTAAGCAGCTAAGGTGTGAGGCCTTGGAGTAAATTTGGAAATATTTACCTTAAACGGTTTTAGTTCGTAAATTAGCTTTTTAGTATTGTTGAATGCTTCTTCGTCTTCTGTTGGAAAGCCAACTATTACGTCTGTGGTAAAGTTTAGGTTACTTATTTGTTCTTTGCTGAAGTTCACCAAATTTCTAAAGGTCTTGCTGTCGTACTCTCTCCCCATTAGTTTTAGAATCCTGTCGTCTCCACTTTCTAAAGGTAAATGCAAAAACTTATAGAACTTATCAGAACTTTTTACTAGGTTTACGAGCTGTTCTGCTATATTTTCAAAACCATTTGGAGTCATCATTCCCAAGCGAACAACAAAGTTATATGGTATCTTTTCGATGGCCTCAAGCAGTTCAATAAGCTTGTTTTCTCCTCTATCTTGGCCGTATATTGCTAGGTCCTGAGCCGTTAGAAAAATTTCTTTTGCTCCTTCTTTAAGTCCTGAGATTACTGAGTCGATGATCTCTTCCTTTGGGTAACTCCTTAAACGTCCAACAGCTAACCTAGTTATGCAATAAGTACAGTGCCCCAAACATCCTCTACTTATTGGAACTATGTGTGTGCTTTGGGAAGATGGCTTTTTTGGGAGAGCTGGCAAATTCTTTCCTTCTGTAAGCTCCTCCAAACTAATTGTATTGCTCCTTCCAACGAGGTAAGAAACCAACCCTGGCTGGGCAACAGCCATGCAGCCAGTGACTACTACTTCTTTTCCTTTGCTCTTGAGCTTTTTGGTTTCAGCAACTATCTTGCTTTCTGTAGCACCCTTTACAGTGCAAGAGTTTATTATTACTACGTCAGCATTCTCTAGGCTTTCTGCTTCTGTAGCTCCAGACCTAAGTAGCTTCTCTCTTAGTGCTTCGCTGTACGCCTTATTGGCAGCACAGCCATAGTTAAGCACAAAAAATTTTTTAGTGCTAAGCAAGGTTTTTGGTAAGCTCATCTATTTTTTCCTTTGGTATTTTCTCAAATATTATCTCAGACTTCTTTATCCTATGGCCTGGTTTTATTGCTTCAAAGTTGTTAACAGAATGGAAGATGTTGAACGCAAGGTCTTCCTTTAGGTCTAAGAGGTTCCACATTTTTTCCGAAGAAAATGGAATGAAAGGATAGAGAAGTATAATTAAAGACCTTAAGTAATTTACAGATAAATAAAGTGTCTTACCAGCAAGTTCTTTGTTTTTCCAAGGCTCGTTGTACTGGAAGAACTGATTAACTTTATGTGCAAAGCTTACGCAAACCTTTAATGCTTCGGAAAACTCGTTTTTCTCAAGAAGTTCACTGTACTTTTTAATTAACTCCTGTAGTTCTTGAGCTACTTGAAAGTCTTCTTGTTTTAGTACCCCTGGCTCTGGCACTTCGCAAGCGTATCGATCTTCTAAAAACTTAGTAACCCTTACGAACAAATTACCTATTATTGAAATAAGTTCATTGTTTATCTTTTCTGCGAACTGAGCCCAATCAAAATTTATGTCTGCTTGGCTGTATGGTGTTATGGTTGTTAAGTAGTATCTTAAGTAGTCTGGTGGGAAGTTGTTGAGAAATTCTCTTAAGCTTATGTACCACCCTCTGCTCTTCGACAGCCTTCTGTTCTGGAGAAGAAGATAACCCCTCGTTGGTATTTGGTCTGGTAGCTTAAACCTTCCTTCAGCAATTCTTTCTGCTGGAAGGAACAAATAATGGTGATACACAATATCTTTTCCTATAAAGTGAATAACTTCTGAAGAATTCCAAAAAGAAACTCCATCTTCTATGTCCAACTTTTCTTTTAAGTACTTTAAAGTTATTGAAATATAACCAAGGTGGTTTTCAAACCACCCGTAGAGGCTTTGCTTTCCTTCTCTTCCAGGAACTGGAACGCCCCATGTTATATCTCTAGTTATATCCCAATCCCTAAGCCCTTCTTCTATCCACTTGAGCACGTAGTTCTTTACTTCTTGCTGAAGTCTTTCGTTTTCAATAAGCCACTTCTTTAAAGGATCTGAAAATTTTGAGAGCGCAAAAACAAAGTGGTTGCTTTCCTTTAATTTAGCTTCAGTTCCGCATATGGCGCACTTTGGATTTAGTAGGTCTCCTACGTTTAAGACGTGCCCGCAAACTTCGCAAATGTCGCCATACTGATTCTGAGCTCCACAGTAGGGGCATGTTCCTACAACATATCTATCTGGCAGGAAGCGGTTTTCCTTTGGGCAGTAGTACTGAAGAACGTTTTTTTCATAAATATAGCCTTTTTCTCTTAAAGTTATAAAGAACTCCTGTGCAAGTTTTATGTTTTCTTCAATATCGGTTCCAAGAAATATGTCGAAAGAAATGCCAAGCTTTTCAAAATCCTCTTTGTCTCTGCTTCTCCAAAAACTTGCATACTCTCTAGGGTGTACTCCTTCCTGTTCTGCCTTTATTTGTATTGGTACTCCGTAGTCGTCAGTTCCACAAGAAAAGACCACAAAATAGCCCCTTTGTCTGCTAAACCTTGCAAAAATGTCAGCTGGAAGATAGGTTGACGCTATGTGCCCTAGGTGTATTTCTCCATTAGCATAAGGTAAAGCTGCCGTTATTATTCTTCTTAAATTATTTTTAGTCGCCATTCTCTGTTGCTTCTTGCAACCTTCTCCTTATTAAGCTTTGATTATCACCAAGAAGTCAAATATTCTTCTTGTTCATAACTTAGCTTGTCAATCTCTACTCCAAAGGCTTTCAGCTTCAGCTGCGCTACTTTTTTGTCTATTTCTTCTGGTACTTCGATTAGCTTCTTTTCCTTCGGTTTGTTGTTAACTAAGAATTCTGCGCAAAGAGCTTGATTTGAAAAACTCATGTCCATAACTTCAGAAGGATGCCCAGAAGCGCAGACAAGGTTTACCAATCTTCCCTTTGCAAGAAGGTAAACTTTTTTTCCATCTTTTAGCGTAACTTCTTCTACGCAGCTGTTAACTTCTCTAACGCTACTTGCCATAGCATAAAGAGCTTTAACGTTGATTTCAACATCAAAATGCCCAGCGTTTGCAAGTATTGCACCAGGCTTCATAACTTTAAAGTGCTCAGCATCTATTAC
>JAAOZO010000095.1 GCA_011605715.1 Nitrososphaerota archaeon
GGAAAATTATTTTTCATCCAGTCGATTGTTTTTTCTATTGCCTTATCGACAGGTATAGAATGGCCTGAGTCATGTACAATCAGCTGTTTTGGCTCCTTTGCTTTTTCGAAGAGTTTCATACCGTTCTTAAAAGGTACTACGTCGTCATATTTGCCTAGTTGAATTAGGAGTGGCCTTGGAGAAATTTTATCAACGTAGTTTATAGGGTCTACAGATGCAAGCATAGTTCTAACAAATGGCAGTGTTAGCACAGATGGTGGTACACTACGTCCAATTGTACTGTTGGAAATTGCCTCTACAAGGTCACCACCTGGAACATAAAGTATAACACCAGAAACTCTCTTATCTACACCTGCAACTACCCCTCCTAGTATTCCTCCCATACTTACTCCCGCAAGTATGAGCTTCCCTTCTTTAACCCAACCATTTCTGAATGCAACATCTATTGCTAACCTATTGTCAACTATTGTTTCGTTCCAGTAACTTAACATAATTTCTGGCTGAAGACTCATAAAGTCTATCTGCCTTTCCCCATGCCCTCTTGCATCAATCGCCATTATCGAAAATCCAAAGTCTCTTAAGAAGATTCTAAATGCCAAAGAGTCTTCTTTCTTTCCACCTAAACCATGGAGAAATAGTATCAACTTATCGGATGTCTCAAATTTATTTTGAGCAATCAAGCCTGGAGTTTCTTCATCGTAACCTATTATTCTAAATGTACTTAAAACCATTTCTTCTTTCTCAACTTTAGAAATCACTTTACAATCTACTTTTTCTTTAACTTCTTCGTATTCTTTTTCATGATTGTTCATAACTGTATTCTACAATTCAAAAGTTAATAAACTTTTACGAAGAAAGTCTTCTATTAAAGTAGAATTCTCTTGCATTATCTCTTAAAAGCATTTTAGCTATTCTTATAGCTTCGGCTTCACTAAAAATTCCTTCTTCAACTTTTTCTGAGAGCACTCTTGCTATATTTTTTCTCGCAATTACTGTGTGGCCATATACTCCTTCTACAAATAGGTAATCTCCACCAAAACCAAAAATCTTATTTGCAGGGACAGCATCTAACCATTCACTTAGTGCTACTCTTGCCATATAAGGTGAGATTATATGAAGCCAACACATGTTTATATAAACATTCTGAAAATTCTTTGCTATTGCTGAAAGTTCTCCTACGTAAGGGTATGCGCCATGGAATAGGTCAAATTTAACTTCTTTGTACTTCCTGAAGAGATTAATCAACAAGGTAGGGTTTGAGTTTGTAATTATGTTGTTGTTTCCTTCTTGTAATCCAACATGAATTTGCACTGGTAGTCTACTTTTTCCTGCCAACTGGACTATCTTATGGAAAATAAAGTCTTGGTATGGTCTAAGGTCTTCGAATTTTAGTCCTTCAGGTTTTTCTTGACTGTGTATGTTTTTGAATACCTCTTCAGCTTCATTTTCAGAAAATTCTTTGAACAATAAAGGTCTTTCGTAAGCTAATCCTGTTTTTATACCAACTATTTTATCTGATGCTTCTTCAACTTTACGTTCTAAAACTTGAATGAGGTCATAAAAAGAGTGAATTTGGCTTCTGTAATGTTTTTCAAGCCTTTCAATATCTTCTTTACTTCTAATAGTAACGAAGCCATCAAATCTCTTTACTGGAGCAAAGAGTTCTTTGTCAATGTCTAAGAAATCGATTTTTGTATCTAATGCATCTAGAATAGAGATTTCTATTAGCGATTTTTCTTTTAGTATCCATCTATAAATTCCTGGTTTGTTAGCCTCTATCATACGAGAAATAAGCTTCTTATAGGTAGTTTCGTCGATCCCGTTGATTCCATAAAGATCTTTAACAGCTATATTTATAGCTCTCGCATACCCTGTGTTTTGAATTCTTTCCCAATATGGCTTAAATACCTTAAATCTCTCTTCTATTGGAATTTCTGGATTTCTTACAAAATTAAGCTCCTCATAAGACATGCCAGAAGAAATAAGGTCTGAAGAAGCATAATGCGATAAAAATATTTCAAACAAATCTGGAGTTTTTTCTAATCGTTGCTTTTCTTGTACAAGATGCTCGTGAGTGTCTATGATTTTAATCTTGTCTATCGCTTCTTTAATTTTGTAATAGGTATTAGGCCTGTTTTCGTTCTCGTAAGTCATAATTTTAATTCTTTAGTTTAACTATTTATTAATTTACTTTGAGACTACTAACCCAAGGATACCTAAAACTGCATTTTTGCTTCTAATAGGAACTTAAATTTATACAGGAAAGCTAAAGTTATCGCTTGAAAACAAATAAATTTTATTTCTCTTAAGATAAAAACCTGACCTCTATTACTAAGTTCTTTTTTGGTCTTTCTTGTCTTATTTTTAGTTAGTAGTTTCTCATAACTTTAGTTCGTGTTTCTTTCTTGTCTTCTTTATTATTTTATGTAAAAAATTTCTTATAGAAAAATATATAAGCATGCTACTACATATAGGTAAAGATAAAGCATTAAAAATGGCAAAAGTGCTTTATCTTAAGTGTACTCGTTGCGGAGCAACTTATGAGTTCGATATTAACCTTAAGCTATGTAAAAAATGTGGAAGTGGGCTCTCGATTGAACTAAGCTACGACAGTAAGTTTGAACAGCTGAATTCTCAATTTGGATTATGGAAATTTGCGCCAGTGCTTCCAGAAGTTAAGGAAAAATTTAGGATTTCCCTTGGTGAAGGTAATACTACATTACACAGGAGTAAAAGAATAGAAAAGGAATTAGGAATCAAAGAGCTATTCCTAAAAGATGAAACCATAGAGCCAACTGGTTCCTACCTAGATAGAAGTTCTGCTCTTTTCGTATCTTTTGCGTTAGCGCAGGGTATAAGGAGAATAATTACTTATTCAACCGGAAACCTCGGAGCTTCATTAGCAGCTTACTCTTCGAAAGCTGGAATTAGCCTTCAAGCGTATGTGAAACAAGGCATTGATCTTGGAAAACTCTACCAAATGATTGCTTATGGTGCAAACGTAAGCGTAGTCGAGACTTTTAAAGAGCTAAAGGGGAAGAATGGAACCGCCACAGTAACAGAGTATGACCCCTTAGTTAACGAAGCTAAAAAAACTATAATGGAGGAAGTATTCTTTCAACTTAATTCTAGACTACCTGATTACGTAATAGTTCCTATGGGTGAAGGTGGTCTAGCTTATGCTACCTACAAGGCATTAGATGAACTAAGAATCCTAGAAGATACTAGAGACAAAAAGACAAGAATAGTTGGCGTTCAACCAGAAGGTTGTGAACCGATTGTAAAGGCATACTCTAGAGCATTAAACTCAGTTGAACTAGAAGTTTCACCCAAAACTAGAATTTTTGACCTAAGTGTTACTAATCCTAAGTTTGGGAACGCTGCACTAAGTGCAATAAGAGAAACAGAAGGGATTGCAACATCTGTTAACGAAGAAGAAATTTTAGATGCTATAAGCCTCTTAGCAGAAAAAGAAGGGTTACTTGCTGAACCAGCTGCAAGCTTAACAATAGCAGCACTAAGAAAATTAATTGAGCAAAGAGAAATAAGCAAAGAATCAACTATAGTTTGCTTCGTAACAGGAAGTGGTCTTAAGGATCCAAGAATTTTGAAAGAACTCGCCCTTAGAAAGTCGAACTTAGGAGAATTAATTGAAGAGCTAAGTGGTGGTAAGATGCTAAACTCTACGAAGATGAAAATTCTAAAGATCCTATCTGAAAAGGATGTATATGGCTATCAAATATGGAAAGAGTTAAGAGAAAAGTACGCATTAAGCATAAAAATTCCAACAGTTTACCAGCATTTGTTTGACTTAATTAATGAAGGCTACGTAGAAAAATCGGTAACACTCACAACTTCTGGAAGAAAGAGAACATACTACAAACTAACTGACAAAGGAAAGGCCTTAATATGAATACCACTTTAAAAATCATCATCAGTTTCAAAATAGGTAGAGCTCAAACAGAAATAAGATTATTTAAAACAAAGATGAAGCACTGCAAACTTTCAGGTCGTAGATTTCTTCAAGTTCAAAGCCCTTCGAAGAGCTTGTGAAGAATTGAAGTACATTTACCCTGACAGGAGAAGAGGCTTATGAGGGCTTTCTACGAACCCAGAGAGGCCCAAGGTTTATGAATCCCAAATGTTACGTAAGTTTCAAAAGACTATATAGCTCAGACCTTAAGTTACTCTCTTATTTGTCCACTTCCGTAAACTATGAACTTCGTAGTTGTAAGCTCCCTTAAACCCATTGGTCCTCTTGCGTGCAACTTTTGAGTACTTATTCCAACTTCTGCTCCAAATCCGAACTGATTTCCATCTGTAAATCTTGTTGAAGCGTTAACGTACACTGTAGAAGCGTCAACTAGTTTAGTAAAGAGTTTTGCATCTTCAATATTTGAGGTAATTATAGCTTCTGAATGCTTAGTTCCATATTTGTTTATATGTTCTATGGCTTCTTCTATTGAATCTACCACTTTAACTGCTAATGTTAGATCCATGTACTCTTCATACCAGTCTTTTTCCTTAACTTCTTCAATGCTTTGTACAATTTCTCTTGTTCTAGGACAACCCTTAATTTTCACCTTGTACTTCTCTAATGAACTAACTAGAACTGGAATGAATTCTTTTGCAATTTTACTATGAACTAGAAGCTTTCTTACTGCATTGCAAACTGTTGGTCTTTGCACCTTCGCATTGACTATTATTTTTATCGCCATGTCAAAATCAGCATCATAATTAACAAATATGTGATTGTTTCCTGCCCCAGTCTCAATTACTGGAACCTTTGAGTTTTCTCTAACATACTTTATGAAACTAGCACTTCCTCTCGGTATGATTAAGTCTATGTAGTCTTGAAGGCCAAGCATAACTTTTACTGCTTCTCTACTCGTGTTTTCGATGATTTGTATCGATTCTTCTGGCAAAAATCTGGAAATTGCTTCTCTAATTACTTTTACTATAGCGATGTTCGAATTTATTGCCTCTTGTCCTCCCTTTAAGATAGTTGCGTTTCCAGATTTAATAGCTATTCCTGCAACATCAGAAGTAACGTTGGGTCTTGCTTCGTATATTACTCCAACTACCCCGAAGGGAACTCTAACCTTCAGTATTTCTAAACCATGCCTTGTTGTCCATCCTTCGACAACTTCACCTACTGGATCAGGTAGGGTAGAAAGTTCTATCAAGCCATTTGCCATTTCTTCGATCCTTTTTTGGTTTAAGAGAAGTCTATCAACAAGGGGAACATCTCCCAATGTCTTCTTCAGTGTTTCTACATCCTTCTCATTCTCTCTCAAGATGTACTCTTTGTTTTCAACTATGGCGGTGGCAGCACTTCTTAGTGCTTTGTTTTTTGTTTCACTACTTGCAACTGCTAAAATTTTAGAAGCTTCCTTGGCTTTTTTAGCCTTTAAAAGAACTTCTTCGTAAACATTGCTTGAACTCATTTATGAACTTTTAAAGCTTTACGCAAAATTTTTAAGCTTTTCTCAGGTTAGTGTATCAGCGTCCCTACTTTTTCGCCAGATAGTACTTTGCCTATTGTGTTTTTCTTTCTTCCATTAGCTATAACTACCTTTACTCCTGCCCTTCTTGCTATCATTGCTGCTTCTAGCTTTGTTTTCATTCCACCTCTTCCAAGCTTGCTGCTACCTCCAATGCTTGACTTTATTCTGCTGTTTATTTTTCTTATTTCTCTAACTAACGTAGCCTTTCCGTTTTTGTTAAAAGCCATAAAACCATCAACGTTAGTTAATATGATAAGCAAGTCTGCCCTAATTTTCGAGGCAATTATTGCAGAAAGTCTGTCGTTGTCACCAAATCTAACTTCTTCTGGTACGTAAGGGTTAACCGGAACAAGCTCTTTTACTGATAGTGTGTCGTTTTCGTTTACTATTGGGATTATGCTTCTTGAGAAAAATGTTTTCAGAGTCTTCCACAAGTTTTCATATCTATACTTATTTGCTAGGTCTTCTTCTGTTAAAAGAACTTGGGCTACTGAAATGCCGTAGTGCCCAAAGTACTTTGAGTAGTAGCTCATTAAAATTGGCTGTCCTACTGCGGCACACATTTGCTTATAGTTTAAGCTAAGCTTATCTGGAGTGGTGTTCAAGTTTAGTCTTGAAATTCCGCATGCTATTGCTCCAGAAGTTACGATAACGAAATTCTTTGCCTTTTCTCTATTTTTTGCTATCTGCTCAACTACAGAACGGATCATCTTCGTACTTATTTTTCCATTCTCATCCGTTATAACAGAGGTGCCAATTTTTACAACGACAGTTTCTAGCTGTTTTTTGCTCAATCTCAATTTTTTGGCCAAAAAATAGGAAATAAAAATCTTTTTGGGCTTTTAACTTAGTCTAAAGGTTTATAACTGCTTTTTTAAGTATAGACAATAGAATGAGACCGCTCTGGTATATAGGCCCAGGGGAAGAGGCGCCTGAAGAAATTAACGTAGTTATTGAAATCCCAAAAGGAGGGCACGTAAAATACGAGGTAGATGAAAAAACAGGTATGCTAACTGTAGACCGATTTCTTTTTACTTCTTTTATGTACCCCTTTAACTATGGTTTTGTCCCACTAAGCTTGGCAGAAGACGGAGATGCGCTTGACGCTGTAGTAC
>JAAOZO010000249.1 GCA_011605715.1 Nitrososphaerota archaeon
GACCAAGCTACTATCAAAAATGCCAGCAACTTTTAGTTTAATACCCTTAAAAACAAACGTCATGCCTACATCTAAGTTTGCTCTAGTTGCCAAGTATTGGCTTATAAGAACAGAATCACTACCATTGAATAAGTTTCTGATCGCATCTTTTTGCGCTAGTGCAGAAGAAAGTGCACTAATAGAAGGATCATTCTCAGAAATTCCTCTAACACCATAAATCGGTAAATTACCTACATAGCCTAGAGCACTAGAAGTAATAGGAGTAATTACCTTGTATCCTAATTTCTGAACTTCTCTTTGCGCACCTATAAAGCTTATGTCTTCGGGAGTAAATGATCCAGAAGATTTTGTTACGATTGCTAGAGAAGGTTCATTAGCAGGCCATGATTTTGCGACCGCAAGAGAATTTGTCATGTAAGACGCTTTCATTGAAGTTAAAGTTGTTAGTGCAAGGACCATTACTGTTATTGAAGTTAAAACAAGTAAAGTTCTAAGTCTCCTTTTCTTTAAGTTCCCTATAGAATAGGAGATAGCAATTATTATAGCAGGCAGAAGCGAGACACCACCTTCACTCTTTGCTTCACCTAAGAAGTATGGAGCCAAGAACGCGACTAAGAATATGATTGCAAATAAGTATAACCCCACCATGAGTTCAGTTGAGGAAATTTTAGAGAAGCCTGGAAAAGTTTGGTACGATATAGTCATTAAGATTATGAAGCTTATTATTGTAAATATAGCATAATGCTCTTTCTTCTCAATAAAAATTGATCCAAGGGCTAAAACTAAGAGTATAACTACTATAAATATCATTATTTGATTTGTGTATGCTTCTTTCAGAATATTTTGAACACTACTTACAATTAGCTCACTAGTAGTAATAATTTCTTGCTGATAAGCTAGTATTTTTAAAGGGTCTGAAGCGTTTAGCATCGAAGAATATGTTTTGTTAAGTTGATTTAGTCTATCCAACTCAAGGCCTATGTAGAAGCCTCTTTCACGTGCTTCGTTTACTAAATTTGAAGCGTAGCTGAAGGCATCGCTCACCAATGGTTGGTTGGATTCTACCTGATAAAGTGCTGGTTGGTCTAGATAAACTTCAGAGTTTTTGCTTAAGATGATGGGATGCGAAGAGTTTCCAACCTCAATTTTACGTACACCTTCATTTGAAGATACAACAACAAGCAAAGATAGATTGATGTTAGCTGGAACTACTACAATATTACCAGTAATGTTAAGCAAGTTCAAAAGATTCATATTACTAGAAGTATAACTTAAGATTAAACTTGAAGGAAGCTCAGTACCTGGAGTAATATAGATCTCTTGAGATGAAACTTCTAAGTTAGATAAGGATGGAACAGAAGCAAGAACTTTTGCTATGGCTCCAGGCCACAAAGAAATTGTGACGTTCTTTATCTCTCCAACTGCTATCCTACCCAATGAAATAACCTCAGGAACATAAACATCCTCTTTATTTAGTAGTGGGCCAACTACTGTGACTTCTGTGTTCGAAGGAACTGGGATTTCAGACTCATCGTACACTTTGAATATTCTGTAACTTTCATTTGCAAATACTAAGAAGAACTGAGGAGAAGAGGGCTTCTGAGCTAATGACAACCTTATTAGGGATGCGGGTTTAACGATAAAGTAATTACTATTGAAGTCTACTTTTGTTCCATTCTTTAGTAATAGACTAGCTGAAACTTCTAGTAAGTGTTCAGCGTCTACATAAGTTGGAACTTCTAGGACATACTTTGCAACCAGAACAGCATTCATCGAGAGAGATGGAAGCTTAAATTCAACTTCTTTGGCTACTAAAAGCTTTCCCGAAGTCACATCGGTCAAATTCCAATTAAGTATAGCGTCGCACTGATTTTGAAGAACATCGTTGACAACCCAAAAACTAATCCTTGCAGAAGAACCTGAAATGAAGTACAATGAAGTTAAATTGTTATGAAAGTCGCCATCGATAGAAATTATTGTATGTATAGGATTAAAAGCGTTCTTCACCGTATAGTAGGACAGTTTTCTAGCTCCAAAATAATCTACAACCGAACCACTTGCCTCAGGCACATAATCTGTAAGAGGTAAAAGAGCAATGCCAATTGAAGCATTATTTTTTAACAACCTTACTCTATCTATTGCACTTCGTATTACTAAAGATTGATAGAGTTGACTTAATTCAACAACATTAGACAAGTTCTGAGAATTGCCTAACCAGTACATACTTGCTAAGTCCACGTTCAGACCACTACTTTTAAGTGCACTCAGAGTTTCTTCGTAAGATGAAGAAAGGATTTTATTCCAAAAAGGAGAACTTAAATTTGGCAAGCTTGTCGGAACAATTATGTTTGGAAGCATACCTTTATAATTAAAGTAGTTAGTCCAGCTACCAACACCCCAACCATAGCTAACGTATTCATCATAGTATCCAGAATATGGAAGAAGGATGACATTTTTGTTAACTAAGCTTACTATTGTAGCTAGTTCGCGATCCAAGTAATAATTTGTGCTAGAACTATAATAAGGTGAATTCTTGTTTATCCACCCAGGAAGTACATGAGGGCAAACTATTACTACTGACGGATAGTTGTAGGTAAGCAACAACAACTCAACAAGTTGTGTTTTTACCAAATCAGAGTAATATGAAGAACTATCTAAGGTTGGATAAGAACCTAAAAGTGGAAAGTCTACCTGAACCACAAAGCCCATGGAAGAAGTTAGTTCATAGAATTCTTTTGGTTCAACATGAGCAAACGCTCTTAAGAAGTTAACGTTTGCAGCTTTCAGTAAGTTTAAGGTTTTATTCATATCTGAATAAATATCTACTAAATTGTACAATTTGGAGAAATAAGAGCCACCTCTCAAAAAGACGTTAATGTTGTTCACTTTTAAGTATGAGTTTGCTTCCGAAATAGAGCCCTCTAGAGATCTAATGCCAAACATAGTTTTGATTGAACCAGCATATGTATTGCCAACATACAAGCTAATGTTAACGAAGTAAACATTTGGATAGCCAATATCCCAAGGGTACCAAAGTTTTAAGTTTGAAGAGGATACTTCAAATGTGTTCCATCTTCTTTCGTTGGCAGACAATTTTACATTAAAAGATTGTTCTACGTCTGTTGTATTAGAATTAAACCTACCTATTCTTAAAACAACCGTTATGCTTTCATCTGAGCTACCTTTATTTTGAAGCAGAACTTGAAAGCTTAACGAAGTAGGATTAGAGTATTGTTTAACGTTGGCTAAAACTAGGTCAACAACAGGCTCATATGTTCCAACAAGTGTAACATCGCGCCATATACCAATTAGACTAGTATGCAAATCTGGAGTAAAATCTGAGAAGGAATAAATTCCAGTGGGGTATACTCTAGAATTATAGGAATCTTGAACCGGGGACTCTAAATATAAAGTTAAGACATTAGTTCCATTTAAGTTAACAGCGTCATCTACGTCAAAAAAGAATGGAGAAAAGTACCCAATGTGTTCTCCAAGGTAAATTCCATTTAACCAAACTTTTGCATCTTCCCAAACTCCAGAGAATATTAATCTTAGCTTTTGTTCTCGCATTGAACTTGGTATTTCAAACGAAGTTCTTACCCATAAAGAGTAGTTTGAGTAAGTTGCTTTAAATAAGAAAGGGACGTTAATTTTGCTCCATGAACTACAGTTATAAGAAGGATCGTAGTACATGCGAGTATTCCCTTCATCAAAAGAACCAACCTTGTAGCTCCAATTTTCATTTAAATTAATCTTTGAAAGATAAAAATAATCAAAAGGTGATAAACTTAAAGCAACTTTATCTACCAAATTTTCAGAAGGGGCTGTAAAAAGAGTCCTTAGAGCAGGTAATATAAAAGCTGTGAGTAACAATACTATTGAAATTAAAGTTAGAAGCAAGTCTACAGATCTTCTTGAAGCCATCTTGATGACCAAGAGCAAAAACAGTTGAAGAATATAAATTTTTTTAAGTATGCTTGCTAAAGGATAAGAGAACGAAATGCAGAAGCTTAGTAAGGTTGTAGTTACGGGAGGGGCAGGGTTTATTGGGAGTCACTTAGTTGAAAGGTTGCTAGAATTTTGCAACGAAGTTGTTGTTCTAGACAACTTTAGTTCTGGGAAAGTGGAGAATTTAAAAAATGTAAAGAGTGATGAAAAATTAAAGGTGATAAGGTTAGATTTACTTAAAAACAACGAAATAAACGACAAGATCGCCAACGCAGACGTGGTATTTCATATTGCAGCAAATCCAGAAGTCAGAATTTCTGAACCAAAAGTTCATCTTGAGCAAAACATTTTGGCAACTTACAACGTCTTGGAAGCTATGAGGAAGACAGACGTTAAGAAAATTGTTTTTACCTCGTCTTCAACTGTTTATGGTGAAGCTAAAAAAATTCCAACTCCAGAAGACTACGGCCCACTAGAACCAATCTCGATGTACGGTGCTGCGAAACTAGCTTCTGAAAGCTTAATCTCCGGCTACTCACATACTTATGGAATAATTGGCCTTGTATTTAGATTTGCAAATGTGGTTGGAAAGAGAGCTAATCATGGAGTGATATATGATTTTATTCAAAAACTTAGAAATAATAGGGAAGAACTAGAAATTTTGGGAGATGGAACTCAAAGGAAATCGTATATTCATGTAAGTGATTGTTTAGATGCAATATTTCATGTTTTAGATAAGGAAAGTTCAAAGTATTGTGTTTACAACATTGGGAACTTAGACTCTATTTCAGTTTCAGAAATAGCAGATATTGTGATAGAAGAAATGAAGTTAAAGAACGTTAAGAAAAAGTTTACGGGAGGTGTAGAAGGGGGAAGAGGATGGGTTGGAGATGTAAAGTATATGCAACTTGACGTATCTAAGCTAATTTCCTCAGGTTGGATGCCTAAGTTAAGTAGTAAAGAAGCCGTTAGGAGAGCCTGCAGAGAACTTTTAGAGGACATTGCTACCCCCAGTTTTTAAAGAGGTGAGAAAAATGGAGGAAAACAAAATTGAAATGCGTTGGAATCCTCTGCTTGAAGAATGGGTATTAATTTCAGCAAAAAGAAGTACTAGACCATGGCAGTCGGCTGAGGCTTGCCCATTTTGTCCAGGAAATGAAGAAACGCAGGGTGATTGGGTAGTCTTAACACTTAAGAACAAGTACCCAGCTTTGTCTACAGAAGCCCCTGAAGTTAAAGATGAAAGCAAACTATACAAGAGAGCCAGGTCCTACGGCTATAGCCTTGTAGTTGTAGAAACAAGAAATCACGAAGGAGATTTGTGCACGCTAAGCAATGAAGAAATGAATTTATACATTTCTGCCTTAGTCGAACAGACAAAAAAAATTTGCAACGATAAGAAAATTAAGTATGTTTATCCATTTAGAAACAAAGGGAAAGACGTTGGAGTTTCAATCATTCATCCACATTCTCAAATATATGCTTTGCCAATTATTCCTAGAAGAATAGAAAGGGAATTGGATTCGAGTAAAAAATACTTCTCAAAGTACAAGAGATGCTTAATTTGCGATATTATAGAAGAAGAAAGAAGAGGCCCTAGAGTAGTGTTTGAAAACAAAAATTTTTTAGCATACCTGCCATTTTTTGCGCAGTGGCCGCTGGAAGTACACCTTACACCAAAAAGGCACTTCCAGAGAATAACTGAACTAACTGAAGAAGAAACCTTAGACCTAGGAGAAGCATTACGTAACATTACTGGAGGATACTCAAGATTGTACGAAGGAAGAGAAATTTCTTATGTAATGGCAATGCATCAGGCACCATGTAGAGGAGATTATGACTACTACCACTTTCACATTGAATTTTATCCAAGGAATAGAGAAAGAGATAGGATAAAGTTCTTAGCAGGCATAGAAATAGGAGGAGGAACGTACACAAACGATTCAGACCCAGAACTAAAGGCTAAAGAAATAAAAGAAGCTATAGAAAGATTTGTTTCATCAAACAAAAAGTAAGAAGCGGAAGCTTTATTGTTTTATAAAGGACCCGATGCTAAATTCGTAAAAAACAACACCGTCGAAACCATTGTCGATAGCATTTTGAGTGAACTCTTTTACCCAATCTAAGCTCCTTCTCATCTGTGGAACTGAACCTACGTCGGTTTGAACTATAATTTTTACCTGCGCATTATGAACTTTGCTTACATAGTAATCAGCGTAAGACTTTACGTAACTTGGACTTAGGTCAACTCTTATCCAATCTTGCCAAGCCGTTTCAATTACTACGTAATCAGGCCTTACATCTTTAATTATTGCATTTAGATCCTGAGCATGATCTATTCGTGTGCTGTAGTTTTGTCCTACATCAGAAAGATACATAACATATGTTCTTATGTTTGGATTTACTTCTTTTGCTGCATTTAAAATGTTTTTCATGAAGTTTATTATTACTTCTACTCTAAAGTTAACCCACTCTTCATAGAGTTGAGAATCTTTAAGATAATAATGAGGACTACTTGAGTTAAACAGTTCTAGTGGGTCTACGCCTGAGGCTTCTTTAAACTTTTGCCTCATTGAACTACTAAAATCAGCATAGTAAGGACTGCTTGGACCTTCATCTACTTCATACCAACATTCTGCTAACTCTATTCCATCAAAATTGTATGTCTTAAGAAGTCTTTTTACGTTTTCCAAGTAGTAAGTTACAAAGCCATCGTCAGTTGGTGCTAAGTACACTCTCCAATCGTATTTGCTTTCTCCATTTAAAAATCTCTGCCTCCACTCAGGATGAATCTCCCAAGCTACGCTATCTGTTGGAGGATAAATTGTTAGTACTACTGAAAGGTTTTCTGAACGAAGAGCTTCCACATAAGAACTTATAGTATTAGAAAACGAAGAAGAAATATCGCCTACGTTGACTACTACAAGATGAGCTGTGTTAAAGCCATACCCTTTCACCAATTTAGCAACTTCTTTAGGAGTGAGACGAGGATTGCTGTAAGTACTAAGAAAGGGGTCAACATAAACTCCATATTCAGCTTTTTCCTTACTTAAAAAAAGAGGCATTATAGCAGTTTTGTTCATACTTAAATTAAGGTATAGGTAAACAACTGCAGAAGAAAAAATAAAAAGAAAGAAAACCAGTATTAAAAACTTAAATTTGGTCACTTTAGGATAGTTCTTCTGCTAGCTTCCTAAGTCTCTTTATTCTATTTTCTGTTGATGGATGGGTAGAGAAAAGCTCAGCTACGCTGATGCCTTTAAACGGATTGACTATAAAAAGTGCAGAAGTAGAAGGTGGCACTTTCATCTTATATCCTCCTCTAACAAAACTTTCTATTTTCTCAAGCGCACTGGCTAGAGAGAGAGGTTTTCTAGTTATTAGGGCAGAGGCTTCATCAGCATAGTATTCTCTGCTTCTAGAAATTGCGAGCTGTATCAAAGTTGCTGTAATTGGAGCTACAATTGCTGCTGCAAATAGAGCTAGTTCGCTACCCTCTCTGTCTCTTCCG
This sequence comes from Nitrososphaerota archaeon, assembly GCA_011605715.1. GTDB lineage: Archaea > Thermoproteota > EX4484-205 > EX4484-205 > JAAOZO01 > JAAOZO01. Next base: position 7,460 of record JAAOZO010000249.1, read on the forward strand.
CCACCCCCATATCCAAAGAAGAAGAGAGAATAGAAGACCATGTTCGCAACGTAAGAAATAGCTGTTGAAATTGCAACCACGATCGTCATTATGAGAGTATCTCTATGAACTACATGACCAATTTCATGCCCAATTACGGCCTCTATTTCGTCGTCGCTCATCATGTTAAGTAGTCCTGTAGTAGCAACTACGGTAGCGTTTCCGGGTCCCCGACCAGTTGCGAATGCATTTGGAACAGGAGAGCTTATTATTCCGACTTTTGGCTTTGGTATTCCTGCTTCACTACTAACTTTTTCTACGATGTTGTGCAACCTTGGTGCTTCTTGCTCAGAAACCAGTCGAGCGCCAGTAGTGGCTAGAACTATTTTATCGCTAATAAAGTACATTATGAAGTTTAAAACTAGCGAAACTAGCAAAAAAGACCACGCTAAGTTTACACCGCCTATTAGGAAGCCCAGACCAACAAGTATGCCAGACAAGAAAGCAAGCAACACTGTTAGCTTAATATAAGATGAAATTTGACTTACGATTGGTTTGTACATGGCTTATCACCGTTTCTAGGGTAGAAAAGAAGGCAAGATATAAACATTACGCATGAATCATAGGTGAAGGGAAAAGACTTAAAGGGAGGGTGACTTTAGTTCTTTGCTCCAACGTGATGAGCAAGAAAAGCGAAATAAGCAGTACTTTGAACATTAACTTAAACTTAAAGAAGATAGCTTACAACATGGTGGCAACTGGTTCAGTAGTATTGTTTGAAGGAGCTGTTGGCATTATTACTGGAAGCTTATCCTTACTTGGTGATGCTGCTCATAGCTGTGTAGATTTAGTATCCTCAGCCATAAGTTTTGTTTCTTTAAGGATTTCCTTAAAACC
>JAAOZO010000028.1 GCA_011605715.1 Nitrososphaerota archaeon
ACTTTGAACTCACCTAAAAGCAGATCGTTTCGAAATGTATCTGAAACTATTAAGATAACGTTATACCTTTTCTTGGAAGCCATAACTTCTAGTGTTCAACTAAAATATTTAAGGATTTTCAAAGCGTAAAAGGCTTTCAGATTATTTTAAGAGCCTCTTTCCACTAAATTTTGCAGAAACTATAGCTCTAAAGTCATTCCGTCGTAGGCTACGCTTATTCCGTTTGGTTCTAATTTTTCTTTTAGTTCTTCATGAAGTAGCCCTCCGTTATGTGAAAAATGTGTAGCCACAAACAAGGTGTCTTTACTTGCAATTCCGTTCTCAAGCATTTTATTTTTTGTTTTTATATCTCCTTCTATGCCCATGTGATATTTGATTTGCGGAAGAGCACCATTTGTACAATCTAGTATTGCAAGATCTAACTTAAAGTTCTTCAACACTTTCCATGATTCTTCTGGGAACCAACCTGAATCATGACCATATAGTATAGTTTTATTTCCCTTAGAAATTATATAAATTAAGCATTGTTCATCTTCAGCATGGTCCGCAAGCAGTGGAACAACGTGATAGGACCCTACATTTGTTTCTTCGTAAGGTCTTAAAACTTTAGCTTTTACTGAATTCTCAAGTACTCTTCTTTCAACACTATTTTGAATTTTCATAAATACTTTTTCATTACCATAGATTGTTAAAAACTTTTGATTCAGAATTTTTGCAAATGGTTCTGCCCTCATATTTAATTCTTCTGGATAAAAATGATCCTGATGGCTATGCGTTACTAATATATTTTCAACTTTAGCTAAATCTAAATTATACTTAATTACGTGATGGTAAGTATCAGGAGGTAAGTCAATTTTTAAGTCAGAGTCGATTATTACTGAAGATCTTGTTCTTATGTTTTTACCACCTTTTTTCCTTGCTTTCTTACAGTTTTCACATTGACAAAAAACCGCTGGCCAACCTTCAGCTGCAGCTGTTCCTAAGAAGAGTAATTTCATCGCCATTCACTTTCTACTATTCAATGCCTTTTAACTTTTTTAAAAACAAAGCTTTCAACTAAAATGAGAAAGCTAGTAATACTCACTCACTAACGTTAATTCCTTGTCCTTTTTAAACACTGTGATAAGCGCTGTAACTGCAAAAACAAATGAGACTATTCCAGTGTATCTTATAATATTTGAAAGACTTATTGAACTAGAAGAAATCTTGAAATTATAACTGATCGGATAGTAACTAAGGTATATCTCATAGCCTTGTATAATTATTAGTTGCGTTGATAAATTGCCTTCTCCATAGCTTAAGAAACCATCATTATCGTAGCTTCCTTTAAAGTAAGTTATTGTCGTATTCACGTTAACTATTTTAGTTAAAGATCCTAACACAACATTTACTGGAAGCTCAAGACTTAAGTTGCTTAAGTTCAATTCTCTGTTAGCATAAGTTTTGTTGTAAAGTAATTTTGCAGCGTATAATCTAGCTAATAATATTTTTGTTTCATCAAACGAAGCATCAGAAAGATAAGACTCAACATTCGGTAGTTGAACAACTAAGTAGTCCGAGAACGAAGTTCCTTCATAATTATATTGAACAAGTACAGACTTAATAGCACCTTGACCCAGCGGCAAGACTAAAGTAAAAACACTTCCGATTAAAAGGGGTATAATTAAAAATGCAAGTATTATTTTCGTAGTTGTACTTAATCCTTCTGTCCTATAATGACCAAACAAGAGATAAGGAAGAGTCCTAATATGTTCAATGAACTTAAGTTGACTAAGTCTCGCCCTATCAACGAGAAGTGGGAGTAACGCTATACCCGCTATAAAGCCTCCAGCATGAGCAAAAACAGCAGTACTTCCAGCGGCTTTAGTATAGCCATAAAGTATTTGCATAGCAAACCAAAAGATTAGGTAGTATGATGCTTTTATTGGCAAGAAGATTGGAAACATAAAGAGCATCGTACCTACAACTAAAGATGTACCTGGATACAGTATTAGATAAGCTCCTAGAATTCCACTTATAGCTCCTGAAGCTCCAATAGCAGGAACAACGTAAGATAATGGACCTCCAATGAAGCTAAAAGCTGCATGAAATATTGAAGCTATAATACCTGAAACAAAGTACAAGAGCAAAAACCTTGTTTCACCAAGTGCTTCCTCCACAGCTCTTCCAAATGTATACAAGAAGTACATGTTGAAGAGAATATGAAAAAGGTCGGCATGGAGGAACATGGATGTAATTAGGCGATACCACTGAGAAGGCTCTGAAATAAGTGATGGAATAAAGCCACCTATGCTTGCCCAATAGTCGTTAGACTCTAAGAAAAAATTATTGTAGGAAGTTATAAGGTAAACTAAAACGTTAAGGATAATAATAGTTAAAGTAACTGTAGCGCGTTTTCGAGAATAAGCAGTATGGCCCACTGGAACTCCAAAACTATTCTTAAATGTTGGATGCAAGACATGCCACCTTGAACTTTAATAATTTTATTGAACATTTATATAGTTTTCGTAGTCATAAAAATCTTAAGGTGGTACTAAGTAGTTACCTTAAAGTTATACTTTTAACTAAAAACATTTAAATATACTAATCTTAACGGTAAACGAAGAGTAGAAGAATGGAGTATCGAACATTGGGAAGAACTGGTTATAGAGTATCAGTATTAACTATAGGAGGTTGTGGCCCTGGAATCGCGCCAGACGCAAAGGAAGGAGTAGAAGCGGTAGAAAATGCAATAAAAATGGGTCTCAACATGGTCGATATAGCACCAAGCTACGGAGAAGCAGAAACAAGACTTGGTGATGTGATAAGTAAAAATAAAGATAAGCTAATTATTACCGAAAAAACCTTAGAAAGAAGTAAGGAAGGAGCATGGAGTGAACTTAAACGATCTTTAGAAAGACTAAAAGTTAAGTACTTTGAAGTTTACCAATTTCATGCAGTTGGAAGTTTAGAAGAGCTTGATCAAATATTCTCAGAAAATGGAGCAATGAAAGCCTTTCTAGAGGCAAAGGATCAAGGTTTGATTAAACATATAGGTATAACAGTTCATAAAGATATGAGAATTGTTCGAAAAGCATTAGAACTCTTCGATTTTGACACTATACTAATTCCAGTAACAGCGATAAGTTTAATTCATCCTACCCCAGAAAATGACTTTAGACCTATATTAAAAATAGCAAGAGATAGAGACTTGGGAATTATAGCAATAAAAGCTGTGGCAAAGAGAAGATGGGAATCGCAAAAGAAATACCAAACATGGTATGAGCCATTCGAAGACGAAGAAGATATAGAAAAAGGAGTTCATTTTACTCTTTCGCAGGAAGGAGTAACAACTTATTCAATGGCTTGCGATATTAAGTTATGGCCAAAGATAATTAGAGCTGGAGAGAAATTCAAAAAACTTTCAGAAGAAGAACAAAGCAGAATTGTAGAATACTTTAAGAATAAAGGTGGGTATCCTCTATTTCCTGAGCAATGAAAGATTAGAGTTAACTAACAATCTACTTTATAACTTAAGCCTTTGTAGCTAAAACTAGTTAGATAAAAGATTTAACTAAAGGGAAAAGTACTAAAGGACTTTCTCTACATCTTCTTGGCGAGGCTCTAGTTTTCCAACTTCCAGAATTTTCCAGGTTTCAGTATGCTGTACAACTTGAAGAGGCTCAACTAATTCAAGAGGTCCAAGGGTCTCTAATTCTAAGAATTCGGAGTTGGTGTAAATTTCTACGTTACAACCAAAATCAGGGTACTCTTTATCTTCTCTTACTATCTCTTTAACGAACAACAACCCATCAGTATAGTATGCAACTCGAGAAGGATTTGCTTTCGTGCCAATCTTTATTGGCAGCTTTGCGTTTGGGTTTTGCCTTAAGAAAATGTAATTCTCTGAAAATGCTATTCTGTCGTCTGCAAGATTTGTATAAGGCCATAAAGAAATATGTCTATCTGGAAGTAAGCCTCTCTCATCAACTTTAGAAGGTTTTATTGGAATTATTGCAAAGCCATTCTTCTTCATAAGAGAAATTGCCCAGCAGGCAAGTCTTATGGGCCACCTACCTATGTTTTTTATTTTATGTTCAACTTTTAGACTATCATCTGAATTAAGCTTTATTGTTATTTCTTTTTGGATAGAATTTTCTCTTTCTGGATTTCCGTAAATAGTTATTTCTCCATCATAAGCACCTATCTGAACTAGCTTGTCATCTAAAGAATAAGAGCGTGGCATTGCTTCCGGAGAACTCCAAAGCCTGTGGCCTCCGTAAATTTTCCAGAGTCCTTCTGGAGTTTCAATTTTTATTTCTGGAACTACTCCAAACAAATTTAAGTCTGGATTTTTACTACTAGCAAAGTACAAAATCCTTGGTCCTATTTCGCTAGGAATTCCTAGCATGAAATTTCCAAGTTTAAAAAATCTAGTCTTTATTCCGAAAATTTCTCTCTCTTCTGTGTATGACATACTAACTAAATATGGCTAAGGGTATTTTATTAATCTTATTGGTTGCAAAAAGCATACCAAGTAATGAAAGAGTTTTAAATAAATGTCCTTATACTTTCAACTCGATGCCCCCCTTAAAACTCTCCAGTTTAAAGGTTTTCCACACTCTTTTTTCTTTTTAGCGTTAAGTTTATCAACCTTAGTTCTGAGATAACCAGCGAAAAATAAATTGGTTACGAAGGAAGAAGTGGAGAAAATAGCAAGAAATTATGACTTAAAAAGTGTTCACATAGGAACTCTTGGAAGCCATTCGGCTTTAGACATCGCCGATGGTGCTAAAGACGAAGGTTTCAAGACTGTAGTTGTCTGTCAAAAAGGAAGAGAAAGGCCTTACTTTATGTTTAAGAGATTGTTTGACGAAATAATCGTGCTAGAGAAATTTTCAGATATAGTAAAAGAAGAAGTTCAAGAAAAGCTCAGAACCCTCAATACTCTGTTTGTTCCGCATCGATCTTTTACTACTTATGTCTCATACGACAATATAGAAAAAAACTTTAAAGTGCCGATCTTTGGTAATAGGACTTTACTCAGAAGCGAAGAAAGAACAGCGCCAAAGAACCAGTACTACTTGCTCGAAAAAGCGAGAATTAGACAACCTAGGAAGTTTTCTTCTCCAGAAGAAATAGATAGATTGGCTATTGTAAAAGTTCAAGAAGCAAGAAGAAAAATTGAAAGAGCATTCTTTACCGTCTCGAGTCCTGAAGATTTTTGGAAGAAGGCAAGAGAAAGAATAGAAAAAGGAATAATAAGTGAGGAAGATCTTAAAACTGCAGTTATAGAGGAATTTGTAGTAGGAACTTACTTTAACTTTAATTACTTTTATTCGCCTGTGGACAAGGAACTTGAATTTTTAGGGGTAGATAGAAGACTTCAAACAGATTTATACGATTTCGTGAACTTACCAGCGAGACAACAACTTGATGCAGAAGTACCTTTACAAAATATTGAGGTTGGGCATATGCCTGCAACGGTAAGAGAATCCTTACTTGAGAAAATTTTTGAAATTGGATTTAAGTTTGTTGAAACTTGTGAAAGAGAGTATCCACCTGGCATAATAGGACCTTTTGCTCTTCAAAGTGCAGTAACAAAAGATTTGGAAATAGTTGTCTTTGATGTTTCTCCGAGAGTACCAGGAAGTCCAGTGCTGATAACCACTTCTCCTTATACGAAGTTCAAGTACGGATTTGTAGTAGGAACTGGAAGAAGAATAGCGATGGAAATAAAGAAGGCTATTAGTTTAGGAAAAATTACTGAAATTGTAACTTAGGTGACTAAGTTGGAAAGCTCAAAAGTTACCATAGCAACGTTAGGTTCCCATTCTGCTCTTCAAATACTAAAAGGAGCTAAGGATGAAGGCTTCAAGACAGCTTTAGTATGCCTAAAGAGTAGACTAAAGTTATACAGTAGATTTAAAAAACTGACAGATGAAATTGTTTTGGTAGAAAGTTTTTCGGAGATAATGTCTCAAGAGGTTCAAGAAAAGCTTTCAAACCTAAACGCTATATTAATTCCTCATGGTTCTTTAGTGGAGTATGTTAGTTTGGAGCAAATAGAAAATAACTTCAAGATTCCAATATTTGGAAATAAGTACATTTTAAGGTGGGAGTCAGATAGAAACTTAAAAGAAAAACTTCTTAGAGAAGCAGGGGTAAGAACTCCAAAGGTATACTCTTCTGTTGACGAAGTTGACAGTACGGTTATAGTTAAGCTTCCTGGAGCAAAAGGAGGCAAAGGATACTTTTTGGCAACTAACCCTAAAGAAATTAGAGAAAAACTTAGAATTTTAAACATAAGAGAAGAAGACATTTTTGTACAGGAGTATATATTAGGAACAACAGCATATGTTCACTTTTTTTATTCTCCTCTTTCAGATGAGCTCGAAATTATAAGTATGGATAGAAGGTATGAAACAAATGTAGATGGCTTAGGGAAAATTCCAGCGAAACTGCAATTGCAATCAAACCCAGACCTTTCGTACTTAGTTGTAGGAAACATACCCATCGTTCTTCGAGAATCTTTGCTTGAAGAGATCTTTGAGATAGGTGAAGGTTTAGTTAGAGCCTCAAAAGAGCTAGTACCGCCAGGTTTCATAGGACCATTTTGCATAGAAGGAGCTTACAATGGAGAAGGAAAGTTTTATGTTTTTGAATTTTCTGCGAGAATTGTAGCAGGTACAAATCTTTACGTTAATGGCTCTCCCTATACTTGGCTTCTCTATGACGAGCCGATGAGCATGGGAAAAAGAATCGCAAGAGAAATAAAGAGAGCCATGGAAGAGAGAAGAGTAAAAGAATTAATTACATAACATTTTTTAAAGCAGCAAAAGTAGTTCATATTGGATGTTTAAAAATAAACTAAAAGCATAATTCAAAAGTTTTTATTTTTCCCAAGTGCACTTAAACAATAGTACAAAGAACAATAATGAAAAACTTAAAATAACTACTTATTATCCTTAAACTTCAAGAATAATATGAATCATAGGAATGCTATGCTAAAAGTAATAGACATGAATGGTTGTGGTTTTGTTCCTTCTAACGTTGTTGTTCTTCAGGCAACCTGGCACAAGTACAGAGAAAAGCTTGAAGATATATTAGTTAAGTACAAAAAGATTTTTCCAAACTTTAGGAAAGGCACAATAAACTTCGATGACTTTGGAATTCAAAGAGAGGGCACTACAACAATAGACGATTGGGGATGCGTTTGGAAGTTTAACGTTAGCGGGTTGGATGGCCAAGTTATAAAGCACCCTTTGGAAGATTGGAACAACTTAAAGAACCTTAAAATTCCAGATTTGGAGAAAGGCATTGCAGGAGCATATGGTGAACCTACGAGTTGGGAGAAGATTGAAGCTTCAGTAAAGCTAGCAAAGGAAAGAAACGAACTTTCAGTTGTTGGCTTTCCACATGGCTTTTTCTTCATGAGGCTGCACTACTTAAGAGGCTTTACCAATCTTATGAAGGACTTCGTACTGGAGCCTCCTGAGCTTTATGAACTAATAGAGAAGCTAACAAACTACAACCTTGAGTTAATA
>JAAOZO010000109.1 GCA_011605715.1 Nitrososphaerota archaeon
GATAACGTTCTAATACTAGATTCAGAGAATCTACCTTTATTTTTAAGTGTAATTGTATAGAACGTAAAAGTATTAAAGATTGTTAAATTAAAGGCATTCTAATTTCGTGAAGTTTAAATTAACAAGTTACTCTGCATTTATAGAAAAAGCTAAAATACTTAGGATAACACCCATTTTTAACTATAAAAATAAAAAAGATAGAAATGTCAGTTCCTAAAAAATTAGACAAAAAGAAACTTAGGCTGATGGTTTTGCTAGTTCTTGCTGAATATGGTAAAAAGAAAGTAAGTGGTGAAGAAGCAGTTAAGAGTCTTAGTGAAGAAATAAATAAAGTAATACTTAAAGAGTGCTTGTCTAATCTTTAACTTTTCCTTTGCTCATACTCTTAAACTATAGTTGCACTTGCCCTGGCTATAAGGTAACATAAGCAACAGATTTTGATATCGCTGACGCCTAATAAAGCAGAGGATTATGCTTTACCACTGCTGTCATCTTTGTCTGATTACCACGAAATCATGAGTGCCCTCATTAAATAAGCTTAAGAAGCTTTTTGGGCCTTTATCTCTTGCCCATGCTTTTTTCATTCCTCTTCTGTTCTCTTGTTTTTCGTTCAGCTGAAAGATCTAGCACTTGTTTTTATTAATTCTTTAATACTTGCTGACAAGAAAAGTATAAATATTCGTTGTTACATTAAAAATAATAATGACTGACGTTCTACGTACATATGTTGAGAAGGAAGATCCAAATTATAAGTGGGAACTTACTTCAAAAGATGATTTCTTTGGATCTCAAGTTCTGAACATAAATCTTCAATCTCAGAATTGGAAAGGAATAGTTTGGTCTCATAGATTAAGGCTAGTACTTCCTAAAAAATTAAAAAGTAGCTTTGTGCTTTTGTTCATAACAGGTTCTGGTCAAGGTCTAGAAGAACTAGCAATTTGTAAAATGTTTTCAGATAGTTTAGGATTACCTTGTGCGATACTTCATGATATTCCTAATCAACCGCTCTTCAACGGCTTATATGAAGACGCAATAATAGCATTAACCTTCCAGAAGTTCTTCGAAACAGGTGATGAAGAGTGGCCTTTGTTGCTTCCAATGACAAAAGGTGCAAAAAGGGCAATCGATGCTACAGAGGAAGTACTTGAAAAGGTTAATGAGAAGCCAAGAGGTTTTATAGTAACTGGAGCTTCAAAGCGGGGCTGGACTACTTGGCTTATTTCAGCGGTTGATAAAAGAGTTAAAGGCATAGCTCCAATGGTTTTCGATAACCTTAATTTTCAGAAACAGATGGAACATCAAATTGAGTGTTATGGTTCGTATAGTGAGCAAATTTCTGACTATACCAAGCTGAGACTCCAAGAAAACCTTAAGACAGAAAAAGGTAAAAAATTACTTCAAATAGTTGACCCTTACAGCTATAGAACTGAGATAACGATTCCAAAGCTTATAGTAAATGGAACAAACGATCCCTATTGGACTGTGGATTCTCTTAATTTGTATTTTGACGACTTATTAGGAGAAAAATATATACTTTATGTTCCAAACGCAGGACATGGCTTGGAAGATAGGAGAAGAGTCATGAATGCAATAATGGCGTTTACATCCTCCATAGTTTCAAACCAAAGTTTACCTTCAATAAAGCTTATACTGGAAGATTCAACAGTTGCTTTAGTTACAAACTCTTCTCCCTTGTACGTCGACTTTTGGAAGGCTTCCTCAAACAACATGGACTTTAGGTACTCAAAGTGGGAATCTTTGCCTAGCATAGAAAAAGATGATAAGTATTTCTCTTACTTAGCGAAGGAAAAGACATACACTGCATTATTTGGTGAGGCAACTTTTCAATTTAACAACAAAGTTTTTAGCTTGTCAACTAGCATGAGTATCTTTAAATCTAACATTTAAATGAAATATCATTAAAGTAGTCGTTTATTATTTTAGAAATCAGGTTAGAAAGTTCATTAAAGTATTCTACGCTTCTTTTTTCTTCAAAGATAACACTTCCTTCGTCTTCAGAGTAGTTTATTATGGATTTTTCTAATGGAAATGTTTTTACGCCTTCTTTCCAAATCACTATTTCTTCATCTTTGTAAAGTTCACGTTTCACTAATTTTTTATCTATTGCCATTATCATAGCAGTTTCGTCTGTTGCGGCGTGACCTCCTTTCTTGTTAAAATATTTTTCAGTAATTTTGTTTTCCCTAGCTAGTATCCACCAGTTTATAACAATAGTTGGGATTCTACAGTTAACCCAAATTTTCTGACAAGCTTTTTCTATCGCTGACACTTGTTTAGAGCCTCCATGACCATTCATAACAACTGCTTCTTTGAAGCCACTAAAGACCATGCTTCTCATAACGTCGTAAATTAAGTTTTCAAGCGTTTCAGGTTCTACTCTAACAGACCCAGGGTATCCATAAAGACTATCAGTCACGCCATAATATATTGTAGGAAGAACAATGGAATTTGTTTTTTCCGCAATCTTTAAGCTTAGTTCTTCGGGTATAATGGCGTCAGTTCCCAAAGGAAGATGAGTTCCATGAGGTTCTATCGTACCTATTGGCAAGATGAACCTTTTAATGTTTTTGTTTAGGTAATTTTTTACTTCCATCCAAGAAAGCTTTTTCAGTTCCATCTTTATCAACCAATTGTAAAGTTTTATTCTTTACAAAAGTATCTTATTAGCGCCTTAACTTCATCTTCAGGAATTGTCTTTAGCGTTAGTCTCTTATCTAAGCTCTGTAGTAAGAATGCTATTAGATTTATCTTTGAAACTTCTTCAAGCATTTCAACAAAGTTTGCTGCTTCAGCTAAATCCTTTCCTAGCCCAACAACTCCATGATTTCCTAAGATCAGCACGTTACTATTGCCAACGTTCGCACTTATCTTTTCTGCTAGCTCTTTACTTCCAGGAGTTTCGTACTCTAAAACCTTAAGTTTTCCTAAAGTTAGAACTGCATTAACAGTTATTGGTTTAATTTCAATTCCAAGAGAAGCTAAGGCTGTAGAAATTGGGTTGTGCGCATGAACTACCGCATTCACATCGTTTCTTACAGAGTAAATTGCGGCATGAAACTTTGTTTCTGATGAAGGTCTAAGCTTACCTTCAATTAGTTCTCCGTTTACACTAACTTTTAGTAAGTCTTCTGGCTTTAGGCCAGCTTTGAATTTTGTAGTTGGAGTAATCCAAAAATATTCTTTTCCTGGAAGTCTGGCACTAACGTTTCCTCCCAAGCTTGCAACCAAGTTCTTTTCGTAAAGGTTCTTCATTACATTACAAATCTCAGCCTTTATTTCCTCTTCTTCCATAGCTTTATTGAACGTTAGTGCGTATATAATTTTTTCTAAAGTTTAAATACAAGGTAAGTAGCTCATGGTGGCTGAGGATGAAATTAGCAGTACTTGCAGAGCTCTTCACAATTTTTCTTTGGTCTTTAGGAAACATATTTATAGCTTACCTTAACTTGTTCTTTGACAACTATACACAAAACTTCTTTAGGTACATTTCTGCTGCATTAACTTTACTACTTTTCTCTTTGGCATTTAACAAGAACAAGTATTTCAGTTCGTTAAAGAATGTAAAAACACTTACAATTCCAATTCTCACTGTGTTCGTTTTTCAGATTTTTAACGTATATGGAATAGCATTTACAACTCCAACTATAGCTACATTGATAACTAGGCTTAGTGTAATCTTTGTTGATGTTTTCTCATTTTTCCTTTTTTCGGAGGAACGTGTAACGTTAACAAATAAAAACTTCATAGTTGGAACTTTGCTTTCTTTTTTCGGTGTTTTTGGAGTTGTTTTGGTAGGTTCAAGCCTTTTTTACTCCAACGAACTTTTCTTTATTGGTGTACTCTTCTTAATTTTAACTTCAATTCTCTGGGCAATCTATATAGTTTCCATTAAGGTTGCACTTAGAAACTCAGATCCGCTTTCAACAACTACAAATGTTTTTCTAATTTCTGGAGTAATGTACCTTCCTTTTTCTGTTCTTACTGGTGGGCTATGCAAAGTTTTAAACGAAGATTTAGCCATAAACTTTTTGTTAATTGCTTCTGGAATTTTATCGATAGGCATTGGAAATTTTCTTAATTATTACGCAATTCAAGAACTTGGTGCTTCTCTATCTACAAACCTTCAACTTCTTATACCCATAGTTACTGGAATCCTATCAATGATCGTCCTTAATGAGCCAATGCCCACCAGTAAAGTCATTTTTTCTTTACTAGCTTTAGTCGGATGTTGGCTTGTTATTAGAGCTTCTAACAA
>JAAOZO010000111.1 GCA_011605715.1 Nitrososphaerota archaeon
CGGCACAGTTCCAGAGCCAGATGAAATAAGCAAAATTGTAAGATTCATAGACTGGGACTTAAGAAAAGGAAAAGCAGTAGAGCAGCAAGACGAGTACATAGTTTCTTTTCCACTCTCTGCAGTGGACATGAGCAAAACAAAGGTATTTACGCCAGAAAAAGGGTACTTCGCTGGGTGCATTGTTGATGTTGGAGATGAAGAAAGGTATCCTAAGGAAGCGAACAAGCTTCTGCTTTCAACTGTTGAAAAAGTTGTCTCTTATTTAAGAGGTGAGTAAAATGGCAGACGAAGAAGAGGAAGTTGAAGAAGTTGCAAAAGCGGTTAAAGGGTTAGTTGCCAGAATACCAGCATCAAACATAGTTGCATTCGGTCCTGAAGAAGAACCATTCGAGTACGAGATAACTGATGGAGCTGGGAATGTCTATGCTTCAAAGCAAATTATCTACAAGAAAACTCCTTCTGTGGCAGGGCCAATGGGAATCCAAGCATTAGTGGACGTAGACCTAAGAGACCTAGTTCCAGAGAGATGTGTGTTTAAGCCAAGAACAATAGAGGAAGCTGGCAACGTAATGCTTAGGCCAACGCATACTCTAAAGGACATAAAGAGAAATCTTGGAAGCTGGGTGTCAAAAGGAGAAGTAAAATTATTGCGAGGCTCGGCGTATGAGTAATGTCCGAAGAGCCATTCGAGAAGAAAGTTGAAGAATGTAGGTCAGCAGCAAACAGGCTTTTTCCTTCCAACCTTTATGAAGTAAAAAATGTTTTTCCATCAAACGGATTCTGCTTAGTAGACTTTAAAAGAAAAAACTATGAGCCAGACATAGACTGCGACGAGTACTGCGATTTAAATGCTTTCTCTGAAGAAGACTACGACGACTGCAAACAGTCATGTGAGGAAAACGTTGAAGCTGCAGTAACAAGCAGCATAATCTTCGACCCTAAAACTGAGTCAATAAAAGAATCGGCAATAACAGGTCAGTGTGGGTTATCATGGTTTACTGCTGAAGAAACTCCTGAGGAAGAATGGCCAGAAAAAGAAAAGAAGTTAGCTGAGTTTGAAGATAAGTTCAGAAAGATTGGCTGCACTATAAGCGACTCTTGGATTCATCCACATGAGCTTGCACCAGTAGGGCAGGAAGTTGAAGAGCCTCCTGCAGTATGCTACTACCATCCTCAAGCCTCTGAGCAACCTTTAAGTCCTGAGCTAAAGTGCAAGGTAAGCGAAGTACTTAAACTAATTGAAGAAAATGTTTGATTGGGTGCAAAAATGTCTTCTGAAGAAAGAGAGAAGAAAATAGATTATAAAACTTTATTTGAAACAAACGTTTGGGAGCTTGCCGATTATTTAGATAAGAACTATCCTGACACTGAGTCTATAAGAAAGGCTCTTCCTCCTGAGTTTAGGTCTGCTCTTCCAAGAAGGAAAAATAAAGTGGCAGCAATAGATACATTTGTCCGTCATATCAAGCAACTAAAATCTGTTAGGCTTCTAGGTCCTTCTTCCAAAGAGTTGGAAAGCGAAAGAGAAGCTCCAAGTTGGTGGGTAGAAAGATTAGAGGAATCAAAAAGGAGGAGGTAAAAATAAGCTTGAGTTTTTCCTATTTGGGTGAAATAAATGGAAGTAACAGGGTTAAATAACATAGAGGAATTTAAGAGGCTACTGAGAACAAGAAAATGGATTATAGTTACACCAAGAGCTTTGTTGGCAATTGCTCTCGGCATAGGTCGTCTGGAAGAGGAAGATTACAAAACTTTAACGTGGGTAGTCGGCTCTTCAAATGAAAAATCTGTAAATGAAGTTCGCAATAGAATATTTCTAGTAGGTAAAAATGAAAAAATTATGTCCTTCATAAAGAGCATATTAAACAACAACATAAGCGAAGAGATATTAAGTAAAATGATAGCACTAGATATCGATTTATTTACTAATTCTGCTAGGATAGCTTGTCCTAAAGATGATGAAGAACTTGAGCTTATGATAAGGAAGCTAGAAGAAGATATGTATACATTTACAAACTACCTTCTTAGTTTATACAACGACTAGCATTTGCTACATTGCATTAGAAAACTTAAATAGTTAGAACGTTTTTTTGATGGGTGCGACTTAGCCATGTTTAGGCGAGCTGATGAACTAAACCAATCTGAAGCCCCAGACCTTTCGACAGTAAATGCTTTAATTGACGCAATTAATGAAGCCATTGATAAAAAAAACTATGAGAAAGCCTACGAGCTTTCAAACAAAGCCGAAGAAATAATCGCAAGAATAAAACGCAGTGGAAGTTCTTCTCCGCAGTACCTTTATTCTATTTTTGAAGAAATTGAGCTAATAAAAGAAGGATTAAGTAAAGCATTGGTGAAAAAGGAATGAACAACGAAGGTACCCCCTTATCTCTATATACTACTTCCTTTAATCCTGCTAAGCTTTCAAAAACTTCTTTGGAAATAATGTCTTTTATTTCTCAAAATGAAGGTGCAACGCTCAGTGAAATAGTGGAAAAAACAAGAATGCCAAAAGACTACGTTAAAGTATACGTTTACAGACTGCGGAATTATGGCTTAATTTCAAAGGTTGTTCATACTTGGAACATAACCCAAGAAGGTATGAAAGTTCTTAGTTTGTTCTATAAAGATAGACAAAAAAAGAATTATTATAGAAATCAGAATGTAACACAACCCGTGCATGTGTTACCAAGTGTTACCAAGTGTTACACTTTAAATAATATAATAATGAATAAAGAGGAAATAAATAATAAAATCAACGAGATTTGTCACATTTTAGAAAGTAAATTAAACAAGCCTCTTTTAGGTAGTGAAAAGGAAGTAGTAAAGAAGTTATTTACCCACGCTCTCGAAACAGGCGGTGAGAAGTCAATCATATTTACACCAGAAAAATTAAACAAGGGAAAACTTCCTGTTGGTAGTAACAATTACGTGCCTTCTTTAGTAGTTGCGGAAAGGTTCTTCAACTTCAACGACTTTCGTGAGTTTCAAAACGTTCTTTCTAGTTTGAATAACAAAGGTATTGCATACCTTTTCATTGATAAAAAGATGGATTTTGTTAAAGTGGGAATAAAGAAGTACTTATACGACACACTTGCGGTGAGCTTCCCAGAACTTAAGCTAGTTATGAGAACTAGGCCAAAAAAGGTGATGAGGGTTGGTTCAGACTAAGCTGAAGTATTGGCTTAATCCTTACGACGATGAAGTTGCTGAACGTGTTTTTTACTTCATAGAAAAGACGCTAACCCCTTCGTTAAGTACAAAAAACAAGGTAACGTTCAAGCAAATAAAAGCGGCATTCAGAGATATTCCTCCTTCCATGCTGTTTGAAATTGTAAAGTTCATAGCTCAGCAACAGGGATACTACCTGTACTTTAGCACTTACTTTAAGGACTGGGCAATAAGAAGAGGGGTACCTATGACTAAGAAAGAGAGGCTGTTCTGGGAAGCGCTCAAAGAAAATGGAACAGACGATACCTAACACAAAAACATTGGTGGTTTCTCTTGTAACGACAAAAAGGCATACAAACCTTCATGTGCATGATATTAGCACCCAAAGAAGCATAACTATAAGAGATGCGGGTCTCATACCTAGTTTGCAACGGCTAATAGCCTATGTAAGAAAAAACGGAGAAGTAGAAAAGAGTAGCTCTAACTATTTATCCTATAAGGGAAGGATGCGAAAGTGGGACTTTGTCCGCTATCGTATCTTTATTTCAAATGTAGACTTGCTCAATCTCCTACCAAGTTATCTTGCTGGAGAAGTTAAGAAAGTTGCTGACTTATGCTACTAGCATATGCTAGTCTTTTTATTTGGGTGGTATGGTATGTTAAAAATAAGCAAAAGGTTTATAAGTTGTGGTATTGTATAGTACCGCATGAAGAAGTGGCATACGATAACAATAAGAAAGTCAACACTGCAAAAGCTTAAGAAGCTGAGGCTGATAAAAACAGAGAGTTTAGGTAGCGTTATCGAAAGACTGATTGCCGAGCATGAAGAGGCTGAGCTGAGAAAAGAAAAATGACTGACGAGGTAAAGAAAGAAGTTGCAAAGAAAGCGTTAGATAAAACAGCTCTAATAATGCAGTTGCTAGCTCTTACTTATGAAGACATGTGCATAGACTATACTGCTCTAAGAGCCTGTACGCTTTCTGCTGCTCATGCTTTAAAAGAAGCGGGCTACACAGACGAGGAGATAGCAAAGCTTAATAAGCTTTCTGAAGAGATTTTCAGGAAGGTGGAAGAAATTGCTGGAACGGTTTAAGGTCGTGCTTAATGAAACTATAGCTGCGCCTGTAATAAAGTTCTTGCAGTTTACTAGGCAAGATGATTTGTTAGTTAAGTTCATAGTATGGTGGATGATTAAAACAAGGCAGTCACCAATTTGGGAGGAAGGCTTTAGTGGACTTTCAGAACAACTCCTAAAAGATAGAAATGCGAGAGGGTGAGAAAATGGGAACTCGTAGAATTGACCCTGAATTAATAAAGTCATGCTATCGTCATTACAGCATGGCAAAAAAGCTCATGGAAGAAATTTACAGCGAAGTCAACGAGCTTTGTAAAGAAAAAGGTCTTATCCTTGTTGGGTCTGAGGATATGTTTACTCCACTCTATGACTACGACGAAGATTTTTCTCTTAAATTTTTTGCATTTAAGAAAAACCCTACTGCTCACTTTGAGATT
>JAAOZO010000143.1 GCA_011605715.1 Nitrososphaerota archaeon
ATAGAAAACAAAGAAGATCCTTTCAAAGGGGGAGTG
The DNA here is from genome assembly GCA_011605715.1 of Nitrososphaerota archaeon. Lineage (GTDB taxonomy): Archaea > Thermoproteota > EX4484-205 > EX4484-205 > JAAOZO01 > JAAOZO01. Next base: position 37 of record JAAOZO010000143.1, read on the forward strand.
AACATAGTAGTTCATTTTCCAAACAAGTACCCAAGACCTGTTTATGGATGCAGTGGAGGAGAAAAATCGGTAGCATCTTTATGCTTTATATTTGCTTTGCAACATTTAAAACCAGCACCATTTTACTTATTTGATGAGATAGATGCCCACTTAGACCCGGTAAATGTACAGAACTATGCAAGGTTGCTTCAACTGAGATCAAAGGATTCGCAATACATTGTGATTTCCCTTAAAGACTTAATAGCATCTAAAGCAGATAAGGTGATAGGAGTCTTTATGAAAAATGGAAGAACAAGGGTCTTAGATGCACAGCAGGTGATAAGCAAGGGGGGGAGCAAGTAATTGGAAACAGAAGAAGCATCTAAAAATTATTTGAATAGCGCTTTCAGCGTACTTTTTGATGTTTTAAGAATAAACAAAATAAAAGTTTGGAGTTTAGATATTGCTGTTGCAATAAAGGGAATTATCAAGGAAATTAGAGAAAAGGGAAAGTTAGACTTTGAAATGTTTGGCGTAGCATTGTTATCGGCAGCGATAATTTATAGAAAGAAAACTGAAGAATTACTTGAGTTAGAAGAGCCTCCAAGGAGCGATGAAAATCATAAGAATGAGAGCTACGATGTTGAAACTATTAGTGGAGGCTTACTGAATTTAATGTCGGAAATTCCAATAAGAATAAAACATCCTGCTCCCGATTCAAATGAAGTTTTTTCTTTACTAATAAAGGTTGTGAATCAGGTGTTAAGAGAAAGGCCTATCATGGTGCAAGGAAGCGAAGCAGGTATAGAGTACGAACTTATACAAAAAGATGAATTCTTGGAAAGTATTCAAGACAGAATAGAAACATTAAAAAGAAAAATAGATGAAATGCTAGCAAATAGTCGAAGAGTCTTACTATCTGATATAGTGTATGATGAAGACTGGAATGAAACTATGAGAAACTTTATTGCTATTTTATTCATACTAAGCAACTCTGACCTGGAAGTTATCTATGAAGGCGATTCAGTATGGATCACAAAAGAAAACAATTCGATCCAGAAAAACTGAAACCAACTTTAGAAGCCATACTTTTTTCATCTGGAAGACCAGTAAATGTTGAAGAGTTTAAAACAATTTTAAAGATAGATGAACAAGAAATAAAGAATGCTTTGGATAAGCTAAAAGAAGAATATGATAATAGAAAAAGTGGGCTTGAAATTTTCTATTTTCAAAATCATTATGTTATGCAAGTTAGAAAGGAATATTCTAGACTAGCAAGAAAGTTTGCACCAGGATTAGATATATCTAGAGCCGCTTTAAAAACACTTTCATTGATAGCAATGGAGCAACCTATTATGAAGTCAAAAGTTGTTGAAATAAGAGGAAAGCATGCCTACAAACACATAAAAGAACTAATCAAACAAGGCTATGTAAAGGCTGAAAAAGCAGGAAAAAGTTCTGTTTTGAAAACAACTGAAAGATTTGCTTCGCTCGTGGGAGAAGAAAACATAAAAAGAGCAAAAATTAAGAAAGAGCTTAGGAATGGAAAGGGAAATCCTGAAGAAAAGGCACAGTAAAGTTGTAAAACTAGTTGAACAAACAGGAATTGATGCTTTAATTGTTAGAAAAAAAAGTAATTTGTACTACTTAACAGGATTGAGGCCGATTGGAACTGCTATTTTATTAATTAGACGAACGGGAGAGCTAAAAGTCTACGGTTCTAAACTTGATTTTTTCGAGCCAGAAGAAGCTATTGAAGAAATAAGCATAGAAACTGGAAACGATAGTAAAGGGCCTTTTCAGATTCTTTTAGATGACATAAAAGACGCAAAGTACTTAGAAGCGGATGAAGATGCTGGAATGTTAGTTTCAAGTATGATAAAAAACAAATACTCACTGCTTAAGATTGGCAACAATTTTATAGAAAAACTAAGAAGAATAAAAGACGAAACGGAAATAAAAATGATAAGTAAAAGTTGCGTTACAGCGAGAAGAATAATCGATGAGATAATAGAAAATGTTAAGCCTGGAATATCAGAACGGGACCTAGCAAAAACTATAGAAAAAAGAATAATAGAAGAATCTGATGAGAAAGCTTTTGAAACACTCGTTGCTTCCGGAAACAGAAGCGCAATCCCACATGGAAAACCAACAGAGAAAAGGATAAACGAAAACGAATTAGTTGTTATAGATATGGGCGTGGAAATTCAGGGTTACAAGTCAGACATAACTAGAACTATTTTGGTTGGAGGAAAAGATGAACAAAAAAGAAAAATCTTAGAAACTGTAATTGAAGCGCATGATGCAGCAGTTAGAAAAGTTCAAGCTGGAGTAAAAATATCAGAAGTTAGTAAAGAAGCTGATGTTGTAATTGAGAAAGCGAGAATGAAAGAGTTCATACTTCATAGCCTAGGTCACGGTGTTGGTCTTGACATACATGAAGAACCAACTGTAAATTTAAGTAACGAGGAAATTTTGGAAGCAGGAAACGTCATAACTATAGAACCTGGAATTTACATAAGAGGCTTAGGAGGAGCCAGATGGGAAGACACAATTCTAGTAGAAAATAAAGGATATAAAATATTAACCGAATATTAAAGACCATATCGACGTACTCTTCCCTGGAAAGACCTTATCGCACGATATAGGTCAATTTTTCTAAAATCAGGCCATAGAACGTCGGTTATAAAGAATTCGCTGTAAGCACTTTGCCAAATAAGAAAATTGCTAACTCTAAACTCTCCAGAGGTTCTTATAATTAGATCAGGGTCAGGATAACTTAAGTGGGAAGTATAAAGATATTTTTCAACAAGTTGTTCGTTAATGTCATCCAACTTTATTTTATTTTCTGAAAAAGACACCACAATCTTTTTTATTGCATCGACAATTTCCTGGCGCCCTCCGTACCCAATAGCGATATTCAATACAAATTCGTTATTCTTTTGCGTATCTTGCTCAAGTTTTTCCATTAGTTCAACGAGATTACTTGGAAGAAGGTCTTTTCGTCCGATGAATTTCACTCTAACGTTATACTTGTTAAATTCTTTTGAACTTGAGATTTCTAGTAATTTTTCATAAAACAAGGAAAGAAGAAGTTCGATCTCTTCTTTTGACCTCTTTAAATTTTCAGTTGATAAAGCATAAATTGTTACTATCCTTATCTTTAGGTCGTAAATCCAGTTTAAAACATCTTGTAGTTTCTCAGCACCCATAAGGTAGCCGGTTCTTAGATCAACTCCTTGCTTACTAGACCATCGTCTATTGCCATCAAGTATTAGCGCTATATGCTGTGGGAGGGGGCCATTCTTTATTTGACTTTTTAGTTCCTCCTCATACAGTTTTGTAACTAAGTTTAAACGCGCTAACTTTCCGATTAGCCTAAAAAAGGAATCATAAACTACAGTTTTAAGAGAATTACCCATTTTGCTACACAAACGAGAGTAAAAAGGAGTATTAAAAACTATCTTTAATTTTTAATTAAAAGCGGCTAGATCTAGATTTAAGCTTGTTTTGAGCTGGAGCGAACCACTAAGGTTTCAATTTCGTTTAATAATTCATAGATCTCGTCCAGAACTGGAGGTATCTTATCGTAGTTGCCATTCAAACTGTAAGCGAGTATCTCTTCGCTTAGCTTTGCCATTTTTTGTGTTAGTTCAATTAGTTTATCTCCAGTCATTATCTGAGACCTTACTGAGACATAGCTTTGTATTTCAAGCTTAAAATAGTTTAGCCTAAACAAAAGTACCTTAATATCCCTAAAACGTTTATGCAGACCGTTACTGCGCAATACTACATAAGAACGCTCTACATTCTTTATAATGAATTCAAGTTGTCCTTCAAAGGTGCTTGTTTGCATCTTTCTTATTCTTCAACTTTCTTTAGTCTTTCCTGATACATTTCTTCCAACTCTTCCTCGGTTGTAGCCTGTTCTGCTTCTTTATCTTCCCTGAATCTTCCGGTAAATCTTGGGAATCTTATAGCTAAACCAGCACTCTCTTTGAACTTATTTAAAGAAGCAGTGTGAACTGGACTCAACGTTATCTCCGCACCTATTATCTCAAGAACTATCTTCGGAATAAACCAGAAATCGGCTTCCATGTTTGAAACTACTCTAGGATGTTTTTCTTTGTGAATGTAAGGCTCAAGCATTTTCTCGAGTTTTGCTAGATCATCTTCCGTAAACCCTGTTCCAACTTTGCAGACGGTCTTAAAAACATCGTTTTTCTTATCATAAACAGACATTAAGAATGAGCCATACTTGAATTTAGACCTTTTGCCCATCCCTCTATAGGCACCAACTACAACGAGGTCAAGAGTATCTGTTAGTTCTGATTTGTATTCTTTCTTTAATTTAACCCATCTGTAGGATCTGGCACCAGCCTGGTAATCTGAGTTTAGCATCTTAACCATTACACCCTCCATGCCAGCGTCGATTGCTTTCTGGAAAAAGTCCTCAAGTTCCTTCGAACTATTCACAATTTTCATTTCAGATAACGTTATGCGCTCGTTTTCAATTATTTGACGACTAAGTATTTCCCTTCTTTTTATGTATGGCAAATTCAAAAGCTGTTCGCCATCGACGTAAAGTATATCAAACACCCTTAAAGCAACTGGAATTTCTTTAGAAACTTTTTCTATATCATACTTTCTCCTTCTTTGCATTAACTCCTGGAAAGGTCTTATTTCTAATGTATCTGGATCTATTGCAATGCACTCCATTTCTATAATTAATTCTTTAGCAACTGTGTTTTTAGAAATTAATTCAACAACGTCAGGGTATTGATGAGTTATGTTTTCTAACCTTCTAGAGTAAAGTAATATTTCATTTCCCTTTTTATGAGCTTGAATTCTTTCTCCATCATATTTATATTCTGCAGCGCATGGTACACCGACTTTTTCTATTATTTCTTCAGCTGAAGATAACCTTTCTGCGAGGGCCATCCTTATTGGAACGCCAAGTGTAATCTTTACTTGTTTAAGCCCTTCAAGCCCATACTTTTTAACAGTCAAAGCTATAAATCCAATGTCGGGATAAACGTTATATGCACGCTCTACCTCTTCTCTAAGATCTCTTGAACCAAGAAATGTTTCTGAAAGCGCATCCATGAGCGTCATGTCTGCTAAGCCTAATCTTAGTTCTCCTGATGTTATTCGTACTAGGTACTTTGCTTCCAGCGGAGAAGAGTCTACGAGCAGACCAACTAAGGCATCTACTTTTTGAGTTATTGATTTTTTCCCACTCATTTTAGCTAAGTCAAGCAGAGTATCGTAGCAATCTCTTATTGTTAGTTCTCTTGAGAAAACCAGCTTTTTTATTTTTTTATTCTTTAAAAGTTCGTATGTAGCCTCCCCTAGGTCACCTTTTTCTTTTAGTTCTTTTTCAACTACAGCTTCTGAGACGCTTGCTGCCTTTGCAACGCTTCTGAGCAACAACCTCGCAGCTATCCCAAGTTCTATTTGCTCATAATCGGGCCTTAATTTACCAAGTAAAAGATAACAAGCTAAAGGCAGTTCGTCTTCATCTAATTTAGAGAATAAGTCCTTCAAAATTGAAACCATCTCGAGTTTCTTCGTCGTAGATTCTAATTTTTGAAGGTAACTTGCAAATTCATTAAATTTCATTTTTCTCATCGCTAATAGGGGCGTCTAAGTTAATAAATTTGTCCTTTACACCTTATTCTTTTACGGATAGAGCTTTCAGCTTTGAGTTATCTTCAAAACTCTTCCTTTTTTTATACTTATTTGAACTTATTTTCACTTTGACAAACAGAAAATTTAGATCACAGTAATTTCGCTTCGTTCATACCCGTTCTTCTGCAAAAACTCTTTAGATTTTTGTCTTTGGTCACCTTGGAGATAGATTTTCCCATCTTTTACAGTCCCACCACACGCACAAAAAGACTTTAAACGGCTTGCTAGCTTCTCTAAACTATTTGGCTTCTCGTTTATGCCTTCTATTATAGTCATAGGCTTGTTAAACTTTCTAACTTCGAGCCTTATTGTTATTTTTTGCTCCTCCTTAAGTAATTCGCTTAAAACATCTTCTTTCTCAAAGAAATTAATCTCTTCTGAGCCCTTCTCCTTCACCTGATGTTCTCTAACTTTAAGTTACATGAGTAGTATTTAAGGATAACGCTCAATAGGTTAAGTTTTTAACAACAGCTTATAAAAACACTTCCGTAGGAAAAATTTGCCAAAAACTGGTTTGAGGACGAGCTTAAAGCATTAAGTTAGTAGCTTCAGGAGAAAGAGATAAATTTAGCTAAAATAGTTAGAAGGAGTGCTGGTTATGAGTGACGAAGAGGGGTTAGACGAACTTCTAACTTACGTAAAGGACGTTGTGGCTAAGAAAGTTTTGGGAGACATAATATTAAGTGACGACTCTGGAAAGGCATTGAAAAAATGGAGGCTTATTTTTGAAGTTTCTCAGAAAGAGCTTTCGGAACAAATGAAAATATCTCCCTCAGTACTAAGCGATTATGAAAGAGGTAGAAGAAAAAATCCAGGTACAAAGTTTATCAAGAATTTCGTAAAGGCCTTATTGAGCATTGACATAATGAAAGGAGGGAAAAAAGTTGCTGAGCTTTCCAGGTCAGAACTACCACCGCCTGGGGTAGTTCTTGCTATGAGAGAGCTTGCGACTCCATTAAAGATTAGTGCCTTATTTAATGCAACTAACTCGTACTCTCTAGTAGACACACCAAATACAGAAGACTATATTTTTGGCTATACTGTTGTAGATAGCATAAAGGCAATACTGTACTTTGAAGGTTCAGAGTTTATGAGACTCTTTGGAAACACAGCAAGAAGAGCCTTGATATTTACGAATGTAACCCATGGTAGATCACCATTAGTAGCAGTAAGAATTTATCCGTTTAAACCGAGTGCTGTTATAATACATGGACCTTCGAGTCTTGACCCAGTTGCTATAGAAATAGCAAAAAGAGACAATCTACCTTTGGGTCTATGTACTTTGCCGTCCGTAAAGGACTTACTTTCAGCTCTTGAAGACTTGGAGCTTATAGAAAAAACAAAGAACAAATAAGGAAGGCCATTATTTTTTAGGGTTTCATAAGTAAGGCTAATAACTCCTTTTAATTAACAAAAAGATTCGGTGTTTTCTTAGTTTTAAAATTTTAGCAAAAATTTATTTGAAACTACTCTTCACAGAATTCTGGAAGTGCTACCGTAGTAACTACTTAACAAATTTAGTACTAAGAATGATAAGTTTATAAACGGTTCTTTTAAAACCGTACCAAAGTAGAATTATATTGAGTCTAGAAGGATGGAGAAAATGACTCCTAAAAAGTACCTTGAAGAAGCTGAAAAAACTTTGGGGACTAAGCCAAAGTTTGTAGCTTCTGCACCGGGTGGAGTAGACCTATTTAACACTCACCAAGATTATAAAGGACTACCAATTGTAGCTGCAGCAGTAAACCTCAGAACTTATGTATATGCGGTTCCATTGGATGAAGAAAAGATAAGAATTAGCACAACTAAAAACCTATCCGAAAGTAACGAATTAGTAGAATATGAGATTGATTTGAAGGAGGCTTCAGAAAAAGAAAGGAATCCTGCAGGATACTTAGCGGCAACTATCAGAATATTAAGAAGAATGGAAAAAGAAAGCTCAAAGATTAGTGGATTAAAAATTTACGTGAGAAGCGATGCGCCATTAGATTCGGATATATTAGGAAGTGGTGCATTAGAAGTTTCAAGTATAATGCTGTTAAATGGAATATTTAACCTAGGACTAGATAAGAAAAGAATAGCAGAATATTCTTTTCTAGCAGAATCTTATGAGATGGGTACACTATGTGGACGAGTTGAGCAATATGCATCAACCTTTGGAGGAGTATTCGTACTAAGACAGAAACCAACAATAGAAGTAGAAGAAATTAGCCGATTTCCACTTACGTTAGTTGTTATAAACTCTGGTGAAGCCATACCAGCAGACAACATACGTAGTGAACGAGAAAATGAAATAAATGAAGGACTAAGATTGCTGCTTGAGTCACCAATGCTACATAAAACTTTTAAGAAAAAACTTGGAAAAACATGTTACGAAGTTAACTGGGAAGAAATATCTAAACAAGAACTTATGAGGTATTTGTTCTTAGTTCCAGAGACTTCAGCCAAAAGATTTCTATTTACAATAGATATGAACACATCAACTCAGCTTGCAATAGCAATTCTTAAAGGAGAAGAAACAAACGTCACGAAACTAAAAGAAATATTTGATGAAGAAAGAATTAGAAAGTTAGAAAAAGCGAATTGGAATCCAGAAGTGGTACTTGGAGAAATAATGAACTATCAACATGAGATTTTGAGAGATGTTTACGAAGCATCCACGGATAAGATAGAGACGATAAGAAACTACATTCTAGCATTTTCTCCAGTTCTAGGAATTAAAGTTAGTAGTAAGAAGATGATGGGAAATCTTATAGCTCTCGTAAGAAATAAAGAGGAAGCAAAAAATGTAGTTAATGATGCTCTTGAAGCAGGAGCTACTAGCGCAACAGTAGTTGAAATAGATAAGGGTGTAGATTTTTATAGTTTTTGAGAAAGTAAAGGCTGAGAGTAGTTGAGGATTTTAGTTGTGGGGGCCTTAACTGTTGACTACATAGACTTTTATGGGAAATATAGAGAAGAGATGTTGGGGGGAGGAGCTTTCTACAGCTCCATTGCTGCAAGAAAGTTAGGAGCAAGAGTAACGTTACTAACTACTGTAGGAAGAGATTTCAACCAAAAATATTTAGACTTCATTAAATCAACAGGAACAGAAGTTCACTTACTTAAAGACGAGAATACGGTAAAATTCTTGAACTACCTAATTAGACCTGGTTTAAGAAAGCAAGAAGTTTTATCAACAACGACCAAAAAAATAGCGGAGATACCCTTTGATTTAAAAGAGTTTGAAATTATTCACATAACCCCAGTTTTGGGTGAAGTTGACGATGCTCTTGCAGAGTACATTTTAAAGAACAACTTTGATGGAAAAACATCAATAGAAATTCAAGGATTTGTTAGAGAAGATAAAGTTGGTTCACTAAAAAACAAATTTTGGAGCTCTAGTGAAAAATGGTTAAAGAACGCATTCACCTTGCATCTATCTAAGGAGGAACTACTCTTTGCAGTAAGGAGGAGAATACAGGAATTGATAAAATCTGAGAAAAATGAAGGAGCAAATTATGTTGCACTTACTATGGCAAGTTATGGCTCTTTTGTTTTCTCGAAAAATGAGCGGCACTTTATACCAATACCAAGAGAACTTATTTTTGAGAATGATGTTGGCTGTGGAGATATTTATTCTATGGTTTTTTCTCTGATGGTTGCTCAAGGAAAAGAACTAATAGATGCAGGACTAGAAGCGACAGCTATGGCTGTGTTAAGAGCCAAATACAAAAAAATAAGTGAATTTTTTAACAACGATCTAGATATTGACGAAACAAAAAAGAGATTAAGAGAGTATCAGATTCACTACGGACTGAGTCAGGTAAGTAAAAATGTCCAGAAATAAAGTAGAAGAAGCACCAGCATTATTCATAATAGGTACAGCGGGTAGTGGAAAAACAAGTTTAACTTCAAGCATGGTTGAGTGGCTAATTAAGAAAGGAATAAATGCAGAGGCAATAAATTTAGACCCTGGAGTAGAGTTCTTACCATACGAGCCACTAATAGATGCGAGGGAGTACGTAGATGTTTATGAAATTATGAGAACGGAGGGGCTTGGACCGAACTCTGCACTAATACTTAGTACAGACCTATTGGTAGACTATGTTGATGAAATGAGAAAAACACTCAATGAATCTACAGCAGATATCTTTATTGTTGACACGCCTGGGCAAATTGAATTATTTGCATTTAGAAGTGGTGGATTAGTTCTTACAGAAGAATTATTTAGGGGGAATAAAGCAATAGCGTACCTAGTTGATGCACCATTTTCTTCAGAACCTATGAACTTTATATCGAACTTGTTTCTTGAGGCTGCGGTTTACTCTAGGTTTTTGCTTCCAACCATTACAGTAATAACTAAAGCAGATTTAGTAGGTGGAGAATCAATCAGAAATATCTTAAAGTGGTTTGCTAATAAAGAAACAATAATAGAAGATGTGAGAACAAGATATAGTGCGGAAAAATACTTATATGTAAAAAACGTAGTAAAGTCAATCCCCTCTCTTGGATTCTTAGAAAAGCCAATAATTACCTCTTCTAAAACTTTTGAAGGAATTGTTGACCTTTATGCTTCCGTATCAAGAATTTTCTTTGGAGGAGAAGAAACAAGGTATGGCCCTCCACCATAAGCCAGATCAAACAGAAATGTTTTTATTTAGGTAAAAAAGAGAAAAACGCAGGAAGTTTGAGCGTAATCCCTGAACTTAACGAGCTACGCCAAGAAGCAAGAGAGTTAGAAAAGCAGCTTCAAGAAGTTAAGAAAACATTAAGAGAAAAAGTAGAACAAAGGAATAAGTTAGTAGAACAAATAAGAGCAATATCAAAAGAAATAATGGAAAACAGAAAACAAAGAGACGAAAGCAACGCCCAAGTGAAGAAACTAAAAGAAGAAATCAATAAAATGATTTCAGAACTTAATTCATTAAGAAACGAATTAAGAACAAGAGATGCCCTAAGGAATAGACTAAAAGCTAAATTTAAAATGAGCGAAGAAGAAGCTAAAAAGAGATTAAGTCAACTGGAATGGAGACTTGTAACAGAACCGCACAATCCTAAAGAAGAAGCCTTAATAGTTAATGAGATAGAACGTCTGAGGTCTATAATTACGTCCTACGATAAGTTATCGACAACTACAGAAAAGGAAAGGGAGATAAAGGATAAAATGGTAGAAATGAAGGATAAAATAACTGAACTAAGAAACAAAAGAAGTTTACTTATACAATCATCAGATGCTTACCATAAGAAAATCTTAGAACTAAAGAGTGCTAGAGAGAACCTAATAAAAGACTTAGAAAAAATAAGAAATGAAATCCAAGAACTAGTGAAACAGAAAAACGATCTTTTTATGAAACTAGTCGAAAAAGACGCAAAAGCTTACCTTTTAATGTCTTCGCTGAGATCACAAAAAGATTTTACAAGAGAAAGAAAGCTTAAGGAAGAATTAGAAATTAAGAGTAAAATTGCACAAGAAGTAGAGCAAAAATTGAAGGAAGGAAAGCCTCTTTCATTTGATGAACTGAAGATCTACTACGAGTTAAACCAAAAGCTTCAATAGAAAAGGAAAAGATTTTATTCCTTCTAGAACCTTTTTGATCTAAGAAGATAGTTGAAAGAGGAGGGAAAGAAAAGAATCTTAGTACTCTGTATAGACCTAGACGACGATGTAGGTAACAAAGCAGGTATAAAGACACCAGTTGTTGGGAGAGGCCCGGTTATTGACGCTGGCTTAAAACTAGCGCTTTCAGACCCAGAAGAGTCAGATGCAAATGCAATATTTGCATCTGTTAAAACTTATGATAAGCTTGTTTCTGAAGGCTACGGGTGCCAAGTTGCTCTTGTAGCTGGCTCTCAGGAAGGAGAGCCCTATTCTTCAATGAAAGTGATTGAAGAAATAAAACAAATTTCAAAAACTTATGAGCCTACAGACGTTTTTGTTGTTACCGATGGCTTTGGAGATGAAGACATAATTCCGGTAGTTAAGGCAAATTTACCTGTTTCGGGTGTAGTAAGAGTTGTCGTGAAACATAGTAAGTCAGTTGAGGAATCTTATGTAATAATTGGGAGGTACATTAAGATGTTATTTACTGATGAGCGATTCAAAAAGTATACTTTAGGATTTTCAGGGATTTTACTAATACTATACTCACTACTTTCTGGTCTAAATTTACTAGCTCAAGGAGTATTCGTAACAGCATTCATTTTTGGTTTAGTGATGCTTATGAAGGGGTATAACCTTGACATAAAAATCAAAAACAAGTTTTACACAATTTTTGAGACAGAGCTTCCATTACCACAGTACGTAACTAACATTGCCTTTAACTTGGTTGGTTATGTACTAATAGCATTAGGAACACTTAACGGGATATATCAAGCATTTCTGGTTACTCAAAGTTTGAATGCAACTACAGTTATAACAATCATTTCAAACTCTAATTTAATCTTAGGTACATTCTTTAAAAATGGAGGGGCGTACATATTGTTAGGATTGGTATCTTTCCAGTTATCTAGGTTTGTTGTTACATGGTATCTAAACAGAAAGGAAATCCAGAATATAGTTCTTGTATTGATAGCGCTTGCTTCATCTTATCCTATGATATTAGCTTTAGGAGATTTTCTTATAAATCCAGGAGTGTACTTAGTAAGCATGGCATACTACTCAATAATAAGTCTTGTAATATTTATTATACTTAGCGCTACATTACTTATGTCTTTTCGGATACTAAAAAGGAGTGCAACCATTTAAAAACAAAGAGTACACTTTCAAGGTTTTGTAGCTGCTAGTACACTTCAACTTCAAAGTGTTCTTTGCATTTTTTACACACTAAAATGTATTTAACTGTGCCATCAGGATATTCTTCAGATTTTTCTATAACTGGCTCGTGTGTTCCTCCAAGTTTGCATGATGCTGAAGAAATCTTCTTTATCTCATTTTCAAGCTTTTCGCTACGCATATAGCACCACCTTTATCGCGCATAAACTAATAGTTTACAGGTTCCCATTTTCCAGATTTTATAGACTTATAGCCTGCATCGATGATAGCGTTAACAACGTACCCATCTTCAAGATTTTCAACAGGCATTTTTCCATTTATGAAAGAGTTTACAAAATGAGATAGTTCTGAGAGGTAGCCATATATTTCATGCTCTCTCCATATAGGAAACAACCAACCTTTTTTTGCTTCAGCTTTTTCTACTACATACCCAACTTTTTCTTCTGGAGCAACGGTAAACATCTTTATCCCAGTTTCTCTCGTTAAATCAATGAATATAGCACCCTCTGTTCCATATATTTCAAATCTTATGTCTAGGCCTCCATGAGCAGTCCAGCTGTTTTCCGATTGACCAACTTCATTGCCTTCATACTTCACTAGAATTATGCTACTATCTTCAGCTTTTGTTTGGTGATATAAAGTAGCACCCCAAGCAAATGCACTGATAGGCTTTTTTCTTACTAGTTTCCTATCGACCTCAACGCTATGACAACCCATATCAATCAAAGCGCCCCCGCCAGATAGTTCTGGATCCCAAAACCACGCAGAGTGAGGACCAAAGTGCGCCTCCCTACTTCTTACTAATATCACGTTGCCTATTGCACCTTTATTAATCATCTCCATTGCTCTTTCCATGTGTGGTGTAAAGAGCATGTTTTCTGCGTAAGCATGCAGCACACCATACCGCCTTACAGCATCAAGTGCTTGTCGTGCTTCCACTAAGTTTCTAGCAAGGGGTTTTTCGACTATAACATTTTTATGATTTTCTGCTGCTAAAGCTACTGCTGAAGAATGTAGGTAATTAGGAAGAGTAATATCAACAGCCTCTACTTCTGGGTCTTTAATAGCTTTTTCAATAGCATCGTCACCATGGTAGAATTTCCTTATTCCCCATCTTTTTGCAAAACGTTCGGCGTGAGTTTGACTCTTAGAAGCTACAGCTACCACTTCTGCGTTTGGAATTTCCTTAAATGCAGTCATGTGGAAGTTTGCTACAAATCCTGTACCAAGAAGAGCTACCTTTAGAGGAGTCATACTTCTTCACACTATAAGGTTATAGAGAAGAGTATTTATTTGTTTTTGTTCATCAACTACTTAAACTTCTACTATTTTACTTAATAAAGAAACAAAGTTTTTCTGAATTAAAGCAGTGTAAAGAGAGCAGTAAGCACTGTTTGCTTAAAGAGTCTTAATGCGAAAGAAGCGCTGATCTGGTATAGTTTGAGGCAAAGACTATTTGACAATTCTTCACGACTTAAGTTGAAGATTCTCGCTCCTAGTAGCAGTTACTGTTTAGTTGTTCATTGGTTTCGTTCCATATTTTCATAGCTTATATCTTTAGAGTAAATATTTAGGTCAGGTACTCGATAAAACACCAATAGAAACTTTACTAAACCTCTAGATTACGAAGACTTTTGGAGCAATTGCTTTTTCTGCGTATAGATTTGCTAAATGGAATCTACTTATCTAAAGTAAGTTACAGAAGAGGGTACAAAAACTTTATATGTTTTTGTTATGAATTTAAAACTATGGCTAAGCTTGCTATAAATGGGGGAAAGCCAACAAGAGAAAAGCCATTTCCTTCGTGGCCAATATTTGACGAAAACGAAGAAAGGGCATTACTCGAGGTTTTAAGGTCAAAGCAGTGGGGAATAGGAGGGACAAAAAAGAAGGAATTCGAAGAAAAATTTTCCTCTTATCAAAACGCAAAGTATGGAGTTGCAGTTACTAATGGAACTGCTGCCCTTGAAATCGCGCTTAGAGCCTGTGGAATAGGTTGCGGAGATGAAGTAATAACCACACCGTATACTTTTATGGCAACTGCTACCGCTATACTTTATGTTAATGCAATACCAATATTCGTGGATATAGAGCCAGATACCTACAACATTGATCCAAGAAAAGTTGAAGATGCAATTACAGAAAAAACGAAAGCAATACTCCCAGTGCACATTGGAGGAAGACCTGCGAACATGGATGAACTTCTAAAGATTGCTGAAAAGAATAACTTATGCATAATAGAAGATGCTTGCCAAGCTTGGGGCTCTGAATGGAGAGGGAGAAGAGTTGGAGCAATTGGAAACATAGGAGCTTTTAGCTTTCAATCTAGTAAGAATATAACTTCTGGAGAAGGAGGAATGATAGTTACTAACGACAAAGAACTATACACCAAAGCTTGGAGTCTTCACAACTGTGGAAGACTACCAGAAGGAGCTTGGTATGATCATTATCTTCCAGGCGGTAACTACCGCATGACTGAGTTTCAAGCAGCCATTCTTCTAGCGCAACTTAAGAGGCTCGATGAACATACAAGAAGAAGAATGGAAAATGTCAAGTACTTAAACGAAAAACTATCAAAGATAGACGGCATAAGCGTACTTAAGAATGACGAGCGAATTACTAGAAGCTCCTACCACCTTTACATATTTAAGTATGACCCTGAAGCTTTTGGAGGATTGCCAAAGGAGAAGACAGCAAAGGCTCTTCAAGCTGAAGGCATCCCAGTTAGCGTAGGCTACTCAAAGCCACTTTACAAGGAGCCCTACCTTGAGTACTTTAAGAAGTGCCCACTCTCTTGCCCATACTACGGTAAGTCTGTTGATTACTCAAATCTAAAGTTGCCTGTAGTAGAGAAAGCTTGTTACTCAGAAGGACTTTGGATTGGTCAAAACGTACTATTAGGAACTAAAGAAGACATGGACGACATAGTTGCAGCCTTCGAAAAGGTTAAAGAAAACATAGACGAACTACGAAGTAAGCTATAGGAGGACGTTCTAACTAATACTCTTAACTTTAATGCAACAGAAAACTTAAAACTTACTAAGGTGAACAAAAATGAAATGAACAAATTTGAAAACGAGATAAAAGATAATTTAGACCTTAAAGATGTAAAAAATAAGCGGCCTTCAAAATATGCTGGGCTAGACTCTGAAGGAATAAGTTTAGGCCTAGCAGAATCTGATTTTGAGATGCCAAAGGAAGTAAAAGAACAAATCATAGATGCTGTAGTCAATGGAAGGTACCATTATGAGTTTGAAGGAGTACCGGAATTTTTAGAGGCAGCGAAGGAAAAATTACGTAGATTTAATAACATCGATGCCGAGGAAAAAGAAATTCTACCTATAGCAGGTGGAATGAATGGAATATGGCTAACGTATAAAGTTTTGTTAAGGCCAGGAGATAGAGTAATAGTAGTAACACCAAACTACCCTCCGATATTTGGACATCCAAAAGAAGTGTCTCAAGCAGAGGCTGTGGAAGTAAAAACAAAAAATGATTTTCATTTGGATATCGACGCTATTGAAAAAGCAATTTCAGAAAAAGTAAGGATTATTTCTATTTGTAATCCGAACAACCCATCTGGAGCAGTCTATACTAAAGAAGAACTAGAGCAATTAGCAGATGTTGCACAAAAACATAACCTTCTTGTGTTTTCAGATGAACTTTACGAAAATTTAACTTACGATGGAAGGAAGCACACAAGCATAGCGTCTCTAGACAGTATGCAAGAAAGAACAATTACAGTTTTTGCGTTTACGAAGACTTACGGAATGTCGGGGTTAAGAATAGGATACTTAGTTGCCAATAAAGAAATAGTAGAAAAAATGAAAGCAGAGAATTCTCGTGTCCTTATACATCCAGGAACAATAGAACAGTTAGCAGCTGCAGCTGCTCTTAAGAAATGTAACTACTATGTGGAAGCTCTAAGAAGCTACCTTGAAAGTGTTAGAAAACACTTTATAAGTAAGCTAAATCAAATTTCTGGAGTGAAAGCGGCATTACCAGAAGGCACATTCTTTGCTTTTCCAGATTTAAGTTTCTTGTTTACAGACGACAGAAAAGCTGCAGAGTATTTAGAGAAAGAAGCAAAAGTTAGAGTTTACAGCGGAAGTGGATTTGGCAGAGGAGGAGAAGGCCACGTACGCATGAACTTCTGTACTACTAAGAAAGTTATTGACGAAGCAACAGAAAGAATTCATCGCGCCCTAATGCTTTTAGGACCAAGGCGACTAGGTTGAACTTTAGTGTGGCTTTGAAATAGCTACATTGTGTAACTAGCTTTATTGAGTAGTTGAGGCTTCTCATCTTTTCAAAAAGTTTAAATTTATAGTACTTTTAGATAAGTTTAAATTTGTTCAAGTTTAAGAAAGAGCAAAAGATTTTTGAAATTGGAGGTATAAAGGTAGGAGGACAGCCCGGAGAACTACCTACAGTCTTAATAGGGAGTATTTTCCATGAAGGGCATAACATAGTTAAGGATAGAAAACTTGGGATATTTGACAAAAGTAAAGCTGAACACTTAATTAAAGTTCAGGAAGAACTTTCTGAGAAAACAGGAGTTCCATGTATGGTAGATATCGTAGGAGAATACCCAGAAACACTTAAAAAGTATATTGAATTTGTATCAGGAATTACAAACTCACCCTTTCTGGTAAACGGTCCAGAGAAATCAGTTAGAATAGCTGCTGCAAAATATGTAGTCGAATCTGGTTTAGAAAATAGAGCGATCTACAACTCAATAAATTACACTTTAACGAAAGATGAAATAGAAGCTATTAAAGAACTTAGACTAAAAGCCGCTATTGTTCAAGCTTTTAACCCAAGAAACCCATACTCCCAAGGTATGATTTCAAAGTTGAAAGAGCTACTTAGAGAGGCTTCAGAAGCAGGAATAGAAAAAACATTGGTACTAACACCTGTTTTAGATGTACCAAGCATAAGCCTTGGAGTTCGAGGAATATACTTAGCCAAAGAAGAGTTTGGACTCCCAACAGGAATTGCTCCACTTGGAGTAATTGGAAAATGGAGCAAAATAAAAAAATTTGGAGAACAAACTAAGAAAACATATCGTGCCAGTATAACTACACTATCACAATGTATGGGAGCTAACTTCATAATTTACGGTTCTTTAGCTAAAGCAAAGGAAATTTTTCCAGTATGCGCAATGGTTGATGCACTCATTGCATACAACGCTAGAAGCTTTGGAATAAAGCCGATAACTAAGAATCATCCATTGTACAAAGTTTTCTAAAAGTTGTTCTAAAAACGAAAGTTGACTATAAAACTTTAAATACTTTTACTACAAACTTCTCATAAGAACCGAAAATGAATGGAAAGAAAACTGAGTATAAATTTTCATTTGGAGTCTGGAACATAAATGAAGGTTCAGATCCATTTGGGCCTCCAGTTAGAGAGCCTTACAGCTTTGAGGAAAAACTTGGATTTTATAAGAAGCTTGGATTTGACGGAATTCAGTTTCACGATGATGATGTTGTACCTAGAATAAATGAACTATCCCACGATCAAATTATAAGCAGAGCAAGACAAGTTAAAAAACTTTTAGATAGCCACGGTTTAGTGACAGAGTTTGTTGCGCCAAGATTGTGGGAAGACCCGAAAACAATAGATGGAGCGTTTACATCAAATAGACAAGAAGAAAGAGAATACGCAATCAAAAGAGCTTTAACTACTATAGACATTGCAAAAGAGCTTGGAACCAATAAAGTAGTACTTTGGCTAGCACGCGAAGGAACTTATATTCGAGAATCAAAGGATCCAAAAGTTGCTTTTGATAGAATAACGTATGCCGTCAACAAAATGCTGGAATATGATAAGGAAATTAAGATTCTTGTAGAACCAAAACCAAATGAGCCAATGGATCAAGCATACATACCAACAGTAGGTCATGCTATAGCATTAGCATATAAAACTATCGATCCATCTAGAGTAGGTGTATTAATTGAAAGCGCACATTGCATCTTAGCAGGGCTTGATCCATCCGACGAGATGGCTTATGCATTATGGCACAATAAGTTGTGGAGTGTCCATCTAAACGATCAAAATGGATTAAAGTTTGATGAAGACAGAGCCTTTGGTTCTGTTGACTTAAGAAGGGCCTTCAACCAAGTTAGAGTTTTGGAAGAAGGAGGCTATGGTAGAAATGGAGAATTTGTTGGACTTGATGTTAAAGCACTAAGAACTCAACCTAGAGAAATTTCAACTAAGCATATATCTAATAGTCGAGAACTTTTTCTATACTTATTGGAGAAAGTTCGAACTTTAGACAGGAAAAAGGAAAAAGAATTCATTGAAGCTAGAGACTACGAAGGACTAGATAACTTCATACTAAAGCATTTGATGGGCATTAATTAAGCAAAAATAGCTCTTAAAAAAGAATAATTTAGCATCGTCTTTTGATATTTATCTTAAACGTTTATAAAGTGCTCTTACTAAAAAAGGTTTAATAAAAATGCCAAGTATTGGAAAGAGATTAAGATTAAGTCGTTTAACTAGGAAAGATGGAAAAACACTAATTGTAGCAATAGACCACGGCATAGTTGGAATAACCGAAGGTATAGAAAACGTTTTAGGTGTTGTAGAAAAAGTTATAGAAGGTAGCGCTGATGCAGTTCTAGTTAACTTTGGTGTCGCAAGAAAAATTATCGAAAAATTTGGAGGGAGCGTTGCTATTGTTCTCACCATACCTTTCGATCCAAAGTACGTAGAATTGGCTGTAAAAATGGGTGTAGATGCTGTAAAAACAACGTATTTTGGTCCTGTTCCACTCTCAGAAGATAAGTACAATAAATTTAGTGCCGTTGGACAAGCATGCGAAGAATGGGAAATTCCCTGGGTGGCTGAAGTTGTTCCAGTAGATGATCAAAATAAAACAATATTTGAAATTGAAATGATAAAAAAAGCCGCAAGGATAGGGTCTGAACTTGGAGGAGATATAATAAAGACAGCTTATACGGGAACACCAAGTGACTACAGAAAAGTGATTGAAGCAAGTCTAGCACCAATAGTCATAATGGGTGGACCAAAAATGGAAAATGTAAAAGATGTACTGCAGATAACTAAAGATAGTATAGATGCAGGAGCTATAGGAGGAGCAATCGGAAGGAATATATGGCAACATAAGGATTCTGTTAAAATGACTAGGGCCATAGTAAGCGTAATACACGAAAACGCTACAACAGAAGAAGCACTAGAAATACTAAATAGAACTTAAGCATCTTTCTTTATTGGACCAAGGGTTTTTCTCATAATTAACTCGGAATAGCCCTTAACTATTGCATCAGGTATTTCTCCGACTTTCTTATAACCTAAGGAGCAATAGAATCTTTGTGCATGTTTGTTGAATGAAGAAACAAGCAAAAATGAATTCTTTGAACGTTTAAAGATTAGTTTTTCTGCTCTGCTCATCAACTCTTTTCCAATCCCAACTCCTCTGAAATTCTCGTGAACACCAAGTAACTTAATGTAGCCACCGAGTGGAAATGCTCCTTTTGGATAGAACACTATAAACCCAACAACTTTCTTATCTGCTTCTGCGACAATAGCTTTTCCGTTCTTTATACCATCTAACAAGCTTGTTCTTACTTCTTTCTTCGTAAACTTTAAAGTTTTCCAAGGTTCTGAAGTTAAAATTATTGGAGTACATTCTGCCACATCTTCTTTTTTCATTTTTCGATAAACTATTTTCATGATATAAAATTATCTTTAAGAGGAAATATAAAAGCCTTATTCACAGCTTGATGCAAGCGAAAAAAGAATAGAAACAAAGCTAACACCAGAAGAACTAAAAACTTAAAAAACGTTTTTGTCTAATGAGCATAGAAGGTTAATACTAACTTTTGGCACCATGATGAATATTTAATAGCATGGCTTCAATATTCGTTAAATTAGTTCGATTGTGTACACAATCACTTTAGTTGTTAGAGCGAAAAACTAAGATGACAAGTAATCGATTAGAGGCTTTATTGATTCTATTGATTCTATTCTTTCCTTAAGGTATACTTCTCCTTCTTCAGTTACTCTGTAAACTTTTCTTGCAGGTCCACTTTGAGGAGTTTCCCATTGATAAGTAACTAACCCTTTAACTTCAAGCCTTTTCAACAAACCATAAATAAAACCTTCAGGTATTTTTCTGTTGAGTAGTTTAGAAAGTTCTTCTTCTATTTGATAGCCATGCATTTGACTTTTACTTAGCATTTTCAAAACAATGAGAGGCAGTAAACCCCCTACAGGCATTGCCCAAGCGTGCATCGAACGATCATGAAAACGCGGGTGACGAAAAGGCATACCGTAAACGTTACGTCTGCACTTATAAAGGTTACTTGGGTATCAAAGAAATCTTTATATACTGGTTATGGGTATCAATGATACTAGGTGAGAAAGAGATGGGATGGTATAAATGGAGACACCACTACTATGCTCCGTGGGCATACGCACCAACACCTGAAGAAGAACTAGAACATCTAAAATATGCAAAAGCAGAGTTAGAGCTCAGACTTAAGTATGTTAACGATAGGATAGCAGAAATAGAAAAAATATTAGCAGAAAAGAAGCCATAGAGGTCTAAATAAAAGTTTTTATTTTTTTATACTTTATTTTTTTAATGTACATGTTGCTTCAAATACACGCTATCTCGGGTTCAAAGTAAAAGAAATTTTACAAAGATAGGTACCCAGAAAACCTAGAGCTTTAGCTCTGAGATGAGTGGGCAAACTTAAATGTAAGTTCCTTACAAGAGTTTATAAGCATGTTACGCTGACCCCTGAAGTCTAAAAACGAAGGAAAAGCTGGAAGCTCTCGAATTAGTAGAGGACATCACTTTGTACCACCCATTATGAATTTAATTACGACTCTTTTTCCCGAGAGGTATTCTAAGTCCAGTCTTATTGTAGGTTCTCGGAGAGCGCTTAAAGGTAGCCTATAGACGTGCGGACGAACGTTTTGAAGAAGATTTGGGTCTATATCGAATACTAAAAAATACTCAACTCGCTCTGGCATAGATTGATGCCATAAGTAGTAGTATAGCACGGAATTTGGTGTGGTTGGACTTAAATCAGTGAAATACCAACCCTCGCCGTAAGAAGCGTCTACAACTCTTAGAAAATAAGAAGGTCTAAATTCTTTAGATCTCATAATTTCATCGTATTCACTTTTTGAAGTGTAGTAATACACGAACATTAATTTTTCCCTCCAGAAAGATGAAAAAGATAAACACTAGTATGCTTTAATTGCAACGCTTTAATTTTTTCTGAGGCAGAAGTAAGCAGCGCTTCCTTCTGTTCACAAATATTCATCTTTATGGCCTCACTCAAGTTAAGCAAGTGACCACCAGAATTCATAAAAAGGACTGCGTAACGAAAATAAAAACTTTTTGGTTCTAAAAGAGACTACCAAATTAAGGCACCTCACGATGTTGCCCACATTTTTCTGGACAGAAACCTAAGGCACATATCCTCCTAGCTAAGTGTAGCGTCATTATTTCTCTGCCTTCTACTTTTATAGTAGCCAAAGATAAGCTTTTTCGTTAAACTAAAGACTAAAGCCCGTCTACAGCAATAAGTCTCTCTTCTTTACTTTAATCTTAAAAGAAGTTCACTATCTTCCAAGCACCATTTCCTTATTACTTTTCTGATTATTTTATATCTTAGTCCTATAAAGTTTTAATCACTTTTTTATGTTAAGGACCAATTCATCTCCTAAGAAGATTTTACTATTGTTTA
>JAAOZO010000094.1 GCA_011605715.1 Nitrososphaerota archaeon
CACTTTTTCATCAAATGGAAGGAATCTTCTTGCTGCCATTCGCTATGGCTTTAACTTAAGGAAGAAGGATTTAACATTTTGTTTAGAAATTAATTAAGTTTTTGATTTCTTAAAGTTGATTTAATAAAGGAGTCTAAAACTCCTGACTCTTGAAGGAAAAGCTTAGATTCTCCAAGTAACTTTAGGATGTGCGTTCTTCAAGAGGCTTAATTGCTTCAGGGTTTTTTCTCTTATTTCTTTTGGAGAAAGAAATGCTTTTAATATTTTTCCCTTTTCCATAACATCTTTCAATAGCGGTTCGTAGTTTTCTAAAGGTTTAGACCGATCTAACTGTATAACGTCTTCAAACGTTTCCCAATTTCTGTAGACTTGCTTTTTTCCAGAAATGTCCCCTCTCTTAGCTCTAGGAACTCTTTCTCCATTTGGGTAAATTAACTCAACAACTTTTCCACTAAAATCTATAGAGGGAGCGTTGCTTATGTAAGTACCAACTCCAAATCCATCAACAATATCTTTTAAGTTATTTACTACGTTGTCATCTACATTTCCAGAGACTATTATCTTTATATCACTTCTCCCTCTTACTGCTAGCTCCCATTTTACTTCATCGATTATTCTTCTCCAATTCCCTTTTCTAGAACCAGGAGTATCCATCCTTATGCCGTACAGTTTTCTACCGAGGGTTTCAGCTGCCATTATTGCTTCCGTTTTTTCATCATAGAGTGTATCTACTAGTGCAATTCTAGGCACTGTCTTGTCTACTATTTCATCAAAAGCTTTCCAAGCTTCTCTTTGATCGCCTAGGATTAAAATCAAAGAATGCGGCATCGTACCAGCAGGTTTTTGCTCAATAAATTTAGCTCCTATAACGTTAGAAACAGCATCTGCGCCTCCGATGAAAGCACTCCACTCTATCGCAGGTGCGATTGCAGGATGTGCTCTTCTAGAGCCAAAACTTAGCAAAAGTTTATCGTCTGCAATCATCCTCAACCTTGCGGCTCTTGTTGCGACCCCACTCATACTACACAAGAAACCAAGGACAGGATTTTCAAACCTTGCAAATTCAGAGTAACGACCTTCTACCTGAAGAACTGGCTCGTATGCTACAGTTCGAGGATCAGAAAGAAAAACGGTTCCCTCCTCCATGGCCCTAACATTAACGGGCTTTCCTTCGAGCAACTTTAAAACTTCATAAACTCCGCTTACAACACCCCAGTTTTGACCGTCTGGAAAACCTCTAGCATAAAATTCCATAACTACGTCTATGTCTTTTTTCTTTTTAATTATCTCCTCAGTAAACAAGAAGTAAACGTCTGTTGTTAAGCCACTTTTTATTTCTTCATCTCTTGCTACCAAAAAACGCTCCTTGTACATTTTGCTTCTCCCTTTTCTTTGTGATTTTAAAGCTTTTCATTTATTTTACACTTACAACTTTTTCTTTTATGACTTTTAAGCCTTTAGAAAATCCTAAAGCTTTACTTTAGTTATCAAAGTATAAAAAACTAATAACGGGATTATACTTAAATACAGGATAACACTTGACTGACGGAAGAAGAATAATGTCTGAAGAAAGGTTACTTAGCAAGGAAGACGCAGAATACTTAAAACAGAGGTTTAAAGAAGAAATGGACAAGCCCGTAAGAATAGTAGTTTTCATAAAGGAAGTTGGATGCAGATACTGTAAGGAAACGGTAATGATTGCTAAAGAAGTGTCTGAGTTAGATGATAGGATTTCGCTTTATTTATACAAAATTGATGAAAACAAAGATAAAGCTGCTGCTTATGACGTTGACAAAGTACCAGCAACGATTATAGTAGGTAGCGATGTATACTACAAAATAAGGTTCTTTGGAGTTCCATCTGGGCATGAGTTCGCAACGTATATAGAAGATATAATTAACGTATCTCGGAGAGATCCAAACTTGAACCCAAGAACGGTAGAAAAGATAAAAAAGATAGACAAAGAAACGCATATTCAAGTTTTTGTTACTCCAACATGTCCCTATTGTCCAAGAATGGTTTTGATGGCTCATCAGTTTGCAATGGTGAACCCACTAATAAAAAGCGACATGGTTGAGGCTATAGAATTTCCTCGTCTTTCTCAGAAGTACAGTGTGATGGGAGTTCCTAGAACAATTGTAAACGAAGTAAATGCTGTTGTTGGGCTAATTCCAGAGCCATTGTTTGTAGAGTTCTTGTACTACTCAGTTGGCTTGATTTCTCAGCCCTCTGAGCGATTGCAACAAGTTTTAAGACAAACTGAGATGGAAGCCGAGCAAGTAAACTACGCTGAACCTGAACATGAGCATAATGATGAAGAAGAAAGCTAAGTATAACCTAAAACTTAAATATAACTTCAGGTCTAGTCGTAGGTAGTTTGTTGAATTTAAAAACAACTATAAAGAAGCTTTCCCCAACGTTCATTAGCGCTGGCATTAGTTACGAGAATGCAAGAAGATTAGGAGTTGACAATGGTTCAAGAATAAAAGTAATCAAAGGGGAAAAATTCG
>JAAOZO010000052.1 GCA_011605715.1 Nitrososphaerota archaeon
AAAGAAAACATGGAGGTCCTTTCAAGCAGAGGAATACTAATAGGGCCAAGAAACGGAATGAAAAAACAATATAAAAAACAATACTTAGTACGGTTCGAAGGAATAGATACGAGAGAAAAAGCAAAAAGCTTGATTGGAAGCGCAGTTTTTGTTAAGTTAGGAAAAAAGAAGATACAAGGAAAGGTAGTAGTTGCTCATGGAAACAATGGAGTTGTGAGGGTAAGGTTGAGAAAAGGACTTCCAGGTTGGGCCTCTGGTTCAGAAGTAGAAATAATTCCAGCACTAAAGCAGAAAGTAGAAACAAAACAAACTTAGGAAAAATGTAAGATGGGAGCAGGCTATAAGTATTTTACAAAAAATCAACAAGAAGTCTAGGACTTTAGTTCTAGGAAGTGCGATTTTACTTTTGACAGTAAATTTTATCTTAAAAAGAAGGTTGTCAATTGGATTTAAAAACCATAAGCTTTGCAACTTCATTACACGAACCTGCAACATAAAAACTGTAAAATCTTAAGCATAAGGTTTAAAATTTAGCTACGTAAAGGAAAATTATTTATAATATTCTGAAAAGAATGCAAGCAATATCAAGAAGAACTTTATTTGACATTTTTAGCTAAACAAATAAGAGAAAAACATATTACTTAGAGTTCACATTGAATAAATAAGTTAGGAGAATGTCAAGACTGATAGACCAAGGTATTGACAACATTATGAGTTTGCTTGATAAAATGGGCAACCTAGCTAGAGAAGCCTTCCTACTTTCAGTTAACGCGTACATGGAAAACAAAGACGTGAGCGATGAGCTCTACAAGATGAGTTCAGAAATTAGGAAAATGAAAGATGAAGTCAGAGACTTAGCGTTTGAACTAGTATTAAGGTATCAACCAGTTGCAAGAGACTTAAGATTTATAGAGTCTGCAATAGAAATTTCTTATAGACTTTCAAGATTTGGACGTTATGCTTTTGATATAAGTGGAATACAAAAAGCTATTGGAAACAGAGAAAGCTGCGACCTTAAGGATGTGAAAGAAGCCTTAACTATTGCAGAATGGATGCTAACCATGAGTATTTCAACGTTAAAGAGTTGGGATGAAGACTTAGCAAAAAACATAGTTAAAAAGGACAGCGAACTAGATGCTAAGTTCATTGAAGCGTTAAAAGATGTTGCTATGGGTAAAGTAAAGGATACGAAATGTGCAGTTGCAGACATGCTGGTAATAAGATACTTAGAAAGGATAGGGGACCATGCTACGAGAATAGCGTCATTATCTTCGTTTATCAATACTGGAAAATATCTTTTCTAGAACTTGGCTAAGCAGATAAGAAGCGATGAAGTAAAACTGCGGAAGTGAGTTACTGAAGGTGGAAGTAAAATCTTCTGTAAATGAATACTTAAAGCGTTGTTTTGATGCGATTGAAGAAAAGATAAAAAAGATTAAAGAAAAAGAGAAAGTAAAATCTATAATGGTGTTTGGCTCTGCAGTTAGACCAGAAGATTTTGTTGTTGGCTTAAGTGATATCGATATTTTAGTGGTAACCACAAAAGAACATGGGGAAAGAGGATATAGTTTAAAGGTCTGCGAATCTGAAGTTAACATTATAGTCATAGGTATAGAAGAAATGAAAAGAATTTTTAAAGTTGGAGATCCTTTATCTTTTATCTTATATAGGGAAAGTAAGATCTTAGAAGGAGACAGTGAAGTTAGCTCAATAATAACGAACAAACCACATATAACAGAGCGCACTTTAAAAGTTTTAAGAGATTCCACATTTGTGGCTTTAGAGCTTGCAATCGAGTCTTACTTCCACGAAAACTACAAAGAAGCTATTTCTCATGCATACCATGCAGTTAGACATCTGGCTAGGTATAACGCACTAAAAAGAGATTTGGACTTTCCAATATCTAATGAAGAAGTAAAAAAAGTATTGGAAGGTCAAATGAAGGATTTGTTTATAAAGTTAACTTTAGCGAGAAAAGCATACGTTGACAAAGAAAGCTGTAAAGAGATACTAGAAAAAACTATTGAAGCTATAGCTTTAGAACTGAACTTAAAGTATCCTTCGCTATCTTTCATAGAAAGGAAGATAAGTGGAGAACTAACGACTGTAGTTGCAAAAGAAATAAAAGATTCAATTGTTGTAAGAGTTGAAGTTGTGAACAGCGAAGGGGAGTTAAGGAGGTTTGAATTTGAAAGAGAGCAAATGAGAGAAATTGAAGAACTGTTCGACTTTTCTTAGAATAAGGTGTTCTACATTAGCGGCAGGTTAAGAAAAGCTTCAGAAAACTTATAATGTAGCTTGTAGAAAACTAGGAGGCAACATGCAACTAAAAAGAGTTGTCGATGGCTACATGCAAAAAGTTTTAGGATTAAGAGAGTATTGCGATAAATGTCTTAGAACTGAAAGCTGGGGAGGGAACGTAGTTTTGATGATTGTTGACGCTTCTTTTACTTCGATTGGCTTGAATTACTTTACTGCAGTTGTTCCAAAAGTTGAAGAGTTTAACAAAAAGTTTGTTGAAAGTAAAAAAATAAGGAATCTTAAAGACCTTGCAAAAACAGACATAAAAGAATTAAGAAAAGTTTGGAAAAACAAGAGGTCATGGCTTACTGCTAAGGAAATAGCATCTTACCTATCAACTTTAAGTAGTAATAATAGAGTGGCTTTAAGAACTTGGGCTAAGAACACAAAACTTGAAAGCTGGAAAGAAGATCCCATTGGAAAAATAAAAGGAGTTGGACTAGTAACCTTTCAATACTTAAGGATGATGGGAGGGATAGATACTGTTATGCCAGACAAAATTGTAAAAAGAGTAATCAATGAAATTTTAGAAAAAGCTGGATATAAGCCAGTGAATAACGATGTAGAGTTCATTAAGAAAGTTGAAGAAATTGCTACAATGTGTGGTTATAGACCAATAGAGCTTTGTTGGATGACATGGCTAGTACAACGAGAAGGAAAGATGATTAGGATGGAAAAGTATTCAGTCTTCTTCCAAAAATTTAAATGCTACTAATTTATCTTAAAACAAGAAACGTTTAAGAAAAGGTATTGAGCTTTACAAGTATGAGCTTGAAAAGGGCTTTGAAAGCTTTAAACCTAGAGCGCCCAGGAGACCTTCTCCTCTTAGGAGTGCCTAGGCTGATGAGGGCTTCAATGAACTCGAGAGAAGCCCTAGGCTTATGAATCCTAAGAACTACAAAAGTCAAAAGACTACGTAACTCAGAACCCGTTGCACTAAATTTTACTTTAAGTTATTACCTAGTTAAGGTTTCAAGAACACTTTATTCAATAAAATTTTAATTTACTTCACAAGAAAAAGTTTATTTTGTGTAATTGCACGAAAATCTCGTTCAGGTGCTAGAAGGATTGAAGAAAGTTAGAGTTGCTGTAGCAACAAAAGGAAAAAAGGGTTTAGAAGATGAAATCTCGGAGGTATTTGGAAGAACAAACACTATAACAATAGTGGATATAATTGACGATGAAATAAGAAATATACAAGTACTACAGAACCCTGCTCTATCTTATAGATATGGAGCTGGGCCCATTCTAGCGAAAACTTTAGTAGATTTAAACGTAGAAGTTGCTGTAGCCGGAGAATTTGGCCCAAGCATATCAACTTTACTTGAAGACCATAAAATAGCTAAAGTAACTATGAAAAAAGGAACTTCGGTAAGTGAAGCAATAAAATTTGTTCAAGCTAAATTCGTTAAAGAACTAAGGTGCTAAGAGTTG
>JAAOZO010000246.1 GCA_011605715.1 Nitrososphaerota archaeon
TGTCTTTAACTTCCCTTAGCTCTTGAAGTTCACCTGAAAAATCAACTAATGTTCCATTCGTTATTTTCTTCAGTAAATCAAATGTTGGAAAATTTGCAAAGGAAACTTCTCCACCGGAGTGTAGAGATGCTAGTGTTTCAAAAGAAAGCTCACAACCAATCCTAGAGTTTTCTCTTATCTTTGAGTTCTCTATGAACGACCTAATCTTCTTGTAAGGATTGAAAATTTCCTTTAAACTTTCTCTACTTAACCATTCGATTTCGTCTGCCTCTTCACCAGTTACAAATCTAGTTTCGCTGTCCGGAACTAACAACCTCGAACTTCCATCACTCTTAACTACAAGCAACGACCAACCAGTTACAGGCCAATACCCAGTTGCAAAGAGTATATTTTCTGCATTCCTTATAACGATTGCATCAACGTTAAACTTTTTCATTCTTTCAAGTAAAGCATTTAACTTATTTTTCTTCATACCTTCACTGGAAAAAAAGCAGCTTATAACTTTTTTCGTCACTAATAAACTATAAAAGTCCGCAATAAGTTTAAATTCTCGAAGCGCTGTAGCTTAAGGCCATGAGGGCAGTCATATTAAAAGGGCCGAGAGAAATTCAAATGGTAGAAATTCCAAAACCAAGCCCAAAGGAAGATGAAGTATTGATAAAAGTTAAAGCAGTAGGAATATGTGGAAGCGATGTTAGGTACTTTCTGGGAGAAAATCCTTGGGCTTTGCACACTTTAGGAAAGGACATAAAGGAAACTAAGAGCTTTATATTAGGGCACGAAGTCTCAGGAGAAATTGTTGAGGTAGGAAATTGGATAAGCGAAAAAAGGATTGGAGAAAGAGTTGGGGTAATAGCATTTAAAGGATGCGGAGAGTGCTACTACTGCAGAAGAAACTTACCAAACTTGTGTGAAAAAACGCTACACATAGGACACGATGGGAGATGGGGAGACGTCGAATATCCTCCAGGCGGATATGCAGATTACATGCAAATCTGGTCAGATAAAGCGCATCCAATTCCTGAAAACGTAAGTTATGAAGAAGCAACACAACTAGATGGACTTGCTGTTGCTGTGCATGCCAATAAGGTGGCTAACGTTGTGCCAGGAGATAGCGTAGTAGTAATAGGAACGAGTGCGATTGGATTGATGCTCCTTCAAGTTGCAAAAGCAAGAGGAGCAACGAATGTTATCGCAGTAGATACATGGGACCTTCCTTTAAAACTAGCTGATGAATTAGGAGCAGACCATACAATTAATGCAAAAAGACAGAAAGTTGTTGATGAAGTGCTAAGGATTACCAGAGGGCTGGGAGTCAACGTCGTTTTTGACACTGTTGGAAAAAGCGAAACCATAAAAGAAGGAATAGCGTCTTTAGCAAGGGCAGGAAGGTTGGTTATGCTTGCGGTTACAACAGAAAGAATTGAGCTTAGCTTAACAGACATTAGTGGAGAAAGAACAATAACTAGTTCGGCAAACAACCAGTATGAGGACTATCCTGTTGCAGTGGATTTACTTGCAAGCGGTAGAGTTAAAGTAAGACCATTTATAACACATGTAATGAAATTAGAAGAATACAAAGAAGCCTTTAGCATGCTACTAGAAAAAGAGAAAAGTAATGCAATAAAGATAGTTTTAAAACCCTAAATTTTTTACGTGAAAGGCATTATTACATAAAAATAAGGCTTGAAGCTTCTCATAAACTTAAAGTTGGGAGTCTGGCTTTTTCCTTAGTTTTTTGGCTTCACTGGTCATAATGCGCTCAAAAGCTGTCCCTATAACCTGTATTTTGCTTATTCATCTCTCGATAAAAGACGAGGTTTCACAAACTTAGTTTTATGTGGAGGTAGAAGTGAACTTTTCGTCTATCCCCAGAACTTGTTTTAAAAACTAGAAGATGTTCAAAAAATATTTTCAGTAAAGTTATCTCATGCTTTATGGAGTTTCACTAATTCCATTCCGGAATATTCCGGAATGTTTACAAATTCTCATTAAGTAAATTTAAAGTAAGCTATGGAAATCCTTGATGTAATTTCTAAAGGCGAAGATTATAAAACTGAGTTTAAAGCCAAATTAAGCGAAAAGAAAGAAATACTTGAAACGATTTGTGCATTTTCTAATTCTGATGGTGGTATAATATTAGTTGGGGTCAGCGAT
The DNA here is from genome assembly GCA_011605715.1 of Nitrososphaerota archaeon. Classification (GTDB taxonomy): domain Archaea; phylum Thermoproteota; class EX4484-205; order EX4484-205; family JAAOZO01; genus JAAOZO01. The sequence goes on from JAAOZO010000246.1 coordinate 2,158, forward strand.
AAAGGTGAAATTCTAGGGGTTGACATTGGAAGAAGTACTATCGAAGAATTAATAAATGATATAAAGTTTTCTATAGAACCCATTACAATCCCACATATTGAACTAATAGAGATCGAAGGAAAAAAATCGTAGCAATCAGAGTTGCTGAGGGATTAAACAAACCATATTTCTTTAAAGGTGTTGCTTTTAGACGAATTGGAAAAACAAACCAGAGAATTCCAAGAGACGAGCTTGAGAAAATAATAGTAGAGAAGTACAGAAATCTTATATCTTTTGAAGAAAAAGTTTTTAATGTTGGTATAGACGAATTTGATGAAACGAAAGTTAAAGACTTTACCCTAGAAGCAAAATTGACTAGGAGGATTGATCTAACGTATAGTACGTTACCAGAATTTTTTCAACGATTAGGATTACTAGCAGAGAATAAACCAACAAGTGTAGCAATACTTTGTTTTTCTAAAAGTCCACAGATACACTTTCCTTTTGCCTTTGTTAAGTGTGGAAGGGTAAAAGACGGAATAACTGATGAAAAAGAAATAACTGGTACTTTGTTGGATCAAGTACGTGGAACTCTAGAATTATTAAAGAACAACATTACACTATCTCATACTATAAGTGAAAATGGAAAAAGGATAGAGCAATGGGAGATACCTATAGAAGTTTTGAGAGAAGCCGTTGTGAACGCAATAGTTCATAGAGATTATGAAATTGCTTCATCGATATACGTAAAGGTATTTGACGATAGGATAGAGATAATTAACCCAGGAAAACTACTTTCCCCCTTAACTCCTGAAAAATTAAAAAAAGAGCATCCATCGATACTTAGAAACCCAAAAATAGCAAACATTTTCTTTCTCTATGGTTTTATTGAAAGGGGGGTTATGGAACAAATAAGATGGTAGAACTTTGCACTAAAAATGGGTTGCGTGAACCAGATTTCGTAGAGGAAGAAAACTTTTTCAAAGTAGTACTATACAGAAAAAGTCTAAATGAAATGGAAAAGCTTGTACTTCAATTCATAAAGGAAGGTGCAAACACAAGTTCCAAAATAGCAAAAAAACTAAAAATAAATGAAAGAACGGCAAGAAAGTATTTGTCTAGCTTGGTATCTAAAAGAAAGATTGGTAGGAAAGTTGAGTATTATTAACACTTATGGTACTTAGAACGTTATTTGTCGTTCTCCATGGATAAAGCCGAAAGATTCTTGCTTCTAGTGTGTTCATTGTCCTTTTAGACTTCCACCTCATTCCACCTTAGAAGCAAGGAATGTGCCACCACCTTGTTATCCCCACTTCATGATGGGCTTGAGATTATGGATCCATCATTTCTTGCTGTGTTCAACACTCCAACAACATCTGCATTCATCGTTTTTTGACATTTTCTACAATAGAAAAGCCCTCTGCGCTTTCTTGTCCCTTCAGAGCGGCAGAGTGGACACTCTCTCGATGTTTTGTACTCACTTTTTTCTTCTACTTTATGCCATATTCCAGCTTCTTCCTTAAATCTTCTAACAATATAGTTAAAACTCCAAAAGTTGTTTCTCATGGTGTTTGTTTTATCCTTGCGAAACGTTATCTCTAATGCCCCTCAACCTACCAAGCACTATCTTTGAAATGTCAAGCTTATAGGAATCTTCAACTATTGCTTTGATCATAGCGTTTATTGCATGCCTAAGCCTTCACTGTCCTATTCTATACAGTTTCTTAAGCTTCTTGTCGATTTTATATAAGCAAAGTTATGTTTTAAGTTTACTTTGTTATTCAGTTTAACATTTTTGTAGTATACTAGAGAGACCTTGACTAGCTTACTTGTTCTTTCACAACTGGAATTACTTTTTCACTGTATATTTTTATTCCTTCGTGAGAATTTTCTAAGGGCATGAAATGAAGAACAAAGTGACGAACACCTGCCTTAACAAACTTTGTAACGCCTTCTATACAATCCTCAACATTTCCTACAATTGCACCATACCTCACTTTCATTCCATGAGGTAGTTGAACTTCAGTATTATAGGTAACGATTCTATCTATTGGGTCGCCAA
>JAAOZO010000010.1 GCA_011605715.1 Nitrososphaerota archaeon
CCGTGCTGTATTGGTACAACTTCGATATTTTCTTGGCCCAGAAAAACATTAAGTTAACAGAGCGCACTACTTAAAGTAAAGTACTTAAATAACTCACTGATTATTAAAAAGCCATGACAGAGAAAGTAAGGTTAGCTGTGCTAATAGTTTTATTGTATTCTTGTTGGTGGACTTGGTTTGAGTTGTGCGAAGGTATGGGTGTCAAAGTTTTGCCAGAAGTTTTTAAGTATTTTTATTGGCCTAACGTAGGATTGCTGTTTATATTTTCGCTATACTTTGCATTCAAGAGCATTGAAATAAGGACTCCATTGAAACTTGCAATTTCGCTGACACCAACGGTAATGATAGTTGAAGATATAATAACAACTATTCATCGAGCTTATGAAGGAGGTTTGCTAAATGCACTTTGCAAGTGGAACCTTTATGACCATCCTTGGTATGGTACAGGTACTGCATGGTGGATCAATACTGTTTTTAAACAACTCTTTAATATCGAACTTGGTTTGACAAGCTTAGAAGGATTCGTTATTGCTAATGCTGTTGCAGTATTACTGCCTCTGGCTTTCTATTTAGAGGTTACTAGAGAGAAAACAAAAGAGGCTTTTAATTTTACTGAACGTTTATTTTCTCATATTTATGAGTTGATCAAAAAGAATTTCTAGGAAGAGAAGTAAACGTAGGATTTTTCGGTAGGGGATTCCTTTGGCACAGATTTTGTTATTACTTTAAGGCTATTGTTTTTGATGGTTTTTCTCAGTTACGTTTTGAAAGCTCAACGAGGAATCTAATTATTTCCTTCTTTTCATTCTTCTTATACTCTTCTTTATCCACTAGGGGGGTTGAAGTTGCAAATAATAGTTTTCTGGAAAATTTCCTGCTAAGCAGGGCTTCAGCAAAAGCAGGTATAACCAGACCAGATGGATTCTCATTTCTTATTTTGTTAAAAACCCTCTTTAGCGACTTCATAATCTGTTGTAAAACTATGGTTCTTTTACTCCTATTAGAGTAATTATAGCACCTTCTTGAAAAAGAGATCATAGCCCCAAGGTTTTTTGCGTTTTTCAAAAACCTTATAGCCTAATTTCATGTAGAAGTTTACTGCCCAATTAGCATTAATATCAACATAGGGAACAATAAGATATTTTAATCCAAACCTCCTTGCTTCAGCTTCAATGTGAGTTATAAGAGATGTTCCAATGCCTTTTCTTTGGTGTTCGGGAAGCACGTAAACGAAGCGAACATTTCCTGAACATTTGCTTAGAAACTGTAGGGCAGCTACACCAACGATTTTACCTTCCAACTCGTAACCATAAAAGATCATCTCGTTAAACTTTTTTAAAAACTCTTCATAGGTGAAAACAGGCTCCTTGAAATACTTTTGGGGAATAATCTTCCGGTAGGCTTCAGCATTGCTTTTGTTTATAACAGAAAGAGCCTCCATAACATCTTTAGCGTCTAATTTGCGGATGAAAGCCTCTTCTGATTTCATTTCTTTTTTTCCTCCACTAACATTTTTATGTTAAAGAACCGTTATCTGTTTTTCACTATACCAAAAATATAACTTTTTTGCCAAAACATGAAAAACAATATTGAGACATTTGGAAAGGAGCTGAACTCGATCATTGGGAATTTATGATGAAAAGATAAAGCAATACAAGGCCTTGGTTAAAGAATATGAAGCGATAAAAGGCTCTGCTTGTCTTTGCTCAATTTAAACAACACTAAGGAAAGGTCGTTTCTTTAATCGATGCCTTAAAGGAAATAAAGTGTAGACTTTACGCCTTAATGGAAAGTGAAAATGAAGGTTGAAAATATTTACTACTCAGCATGTCATCGCAGAACATACTTTTACTGGAAAAAGTTGTTTATGAAAGCAAGAGAACACAAGTCATAGAGTGAAAGTATGCAGACCGTGGCGTAATCCTAAAATCTAAACATGATAGACTAGGTAAAAAGTATAACCGAATAATAAAGAAGGAAAGTTTAAGTGTTAGAGCTGTCCTCTGGATTAGAAAAGGAAATTACAAGACTTACTCTATTTTAAAGTCGACAAAAAGCTCTGCGCCTTATGCACAATGGACGTCAAAAGATTAGAAAGGGATAAAATTTTAGCCATACCCTTATATCAAGTTCTCAAAGCCTAAAGTACAATAAAAATTGGAATATTATTCACATACTCAGATTTAAAAATCAATACCATGATGTTCCTATTTGTAGCGAAACTTTATACGTTAAAACCTTCACATTTGGTATGAATTTTATAGCAAACTTCAATTTATCGTCTATGCCTTCTGCCAGAATTAAACCTCTCACATTTTTCTCCTTTGCTAGATTTTCTTTTACCTAACCCATGTACCCAAGGACTTGAGATAAAGCACTATTAGTTGCCTTTCCACATTTTAGCTCTATTACTACAAAATCTCCTGTTTCCTCATCTTTTGTTAAGAGATCTATCCTCCCCACAGATTTTGGTATTGACTTTCACTACTTTCAGGCTCTTCCTCATACAACTCTAGCCCCAATTTGTGTTACCGATAATTTCGTCAAAAATCTCTTCAATTATTTTTGTATAAACTCCTCTCTAGGAGAAGGGATTGTTATTTCCCTTTTCGGCTCTTATTTTTGTACCATTTAGGTTTAGGCCATTTGTTTATTACTTCTAAAGTAGTAGCAGAAGCTCTTCCCGAGTCTCGCGAACACTACAGACCCCTTCAGGGAGAGAGCGTGTACAACCTAGCCCGCAAGCGCGCTCGCACCATTTAGTTTAGCTCCAACCCATTTTGTTGCTCGGATTTCCTCTTAGATTTGTTATGTTTTCTTGCTAGCTTAGGCTTATCGGTATCTAAAATGTACAACCCTTGCTTATAAAGCTCGTAATTATATTTCCTTAAATATAGCTCAACATATCCAACATTTATCGGTTTAAGCTTCAATTTCTTAGCTAATTCTTTAATACTTGACACAAGCTCAGGTACTTTTGCTTCTTCATTAGTACGGCATTCGATTTCAACGAATTGTCCCAAGTTCCTTACCTCGTCTAAACAGAAAGTAAAAGGCCCTTTTATAAATACGGTTCGGGTCTTCTCTATCCTTACAAATTCATGTAAGTCATTAAGCTTTAAGAAGGATTCGAAGCTTGATTGACCCGGCGAAAGCTGTTTCATGCCAAGCAGTGAAAGTAGTTGGTTAAAGGATCCTACTTTGTTTTCACGTAAAGGTAATTCGAAACTTTTTTCTATCGCAAATTCGTGTTCAAAATCTTCAGGATTAAACTTAAATTCTAATAGCTTTTCATCTCTAACTCTGATAAAAATACCTCTTAGGAAAAAGGCGGTATCCTTTTTATCGAAGTAGACATCTACTGTGCGCACTTTTTCACTTTGCTTTAAGCCATCTTTAAGAAAATTTTCTAGTAAAACTCGATCGGCTACCTTGAACTTTAATTCTACTTCATACGTCATTGCAACCGCCTTTATCAAAAATGATTAAATAGACTATATAGATTAACTTTTCTATTTTTCCCTTAACTTATTACTTTCCAAGAACTTGAAGAATGCTTAAGATGTTATAATAAATCCTCTAGGAACGTTAAACTCATTTTTCGTGAGAATAACTAAAGAATGGCCTTTACCACCAAGCTCTGAAACTCTTGGCTTTTATAACTTTGACAACGTTTCAGAAAAATCGGCGATACACCACGTACTTTTTATAGGAGTGTTTCTTGTATTTCTTGATCTTATTAATAGACTTACTTGCAAGATTAGTTTCTTTTATGAGGCTATGAACGAATTAGGTTTGAAGCTGGAAGAGAAAGCAAAGAGGATAGAGAGAAAGCTATAAGCTATTTGTTTTCGATACTAGAGTACTTAAAGTCAGTAAAGTTGGACGACGAGGAAAGAAAAAGCATTATAGAAGCGGTTGAGAGC
>JAAOZO010000118.1 GCA_011605715.1 Nitrososphaerota archaeon
CTCCTTTTTCTTTTGCTTCTTTCATTTCTCTTTCCATTATTTTGTTGTACTCTTCGTTAGACACATTCTCTGGAATAAAAACTTCATGTAGCGCAACTCCTATTGCTCTTGCTTGTTCTTCTAGTAAATTTCTTCTGACTCCATGCATTGTAACTCTATCGTAATCTCTTGTTATTGTAGTAAAGAGCGCGACTATGTCATAACTTTCATTCTTTTGAATTTCATAGAGTGCTAAAGAACTGTCTTTTCCGCCACTCCAAGAAACCAGCACTTTCTCTTTTTCCATGAAAGCAATCTTATTTTTTTTAGCTAATAAAAGCTTTTAGTTGAGGAAAGATTTCTATTCCACGAATACACTTTATGCTTTAACAGCGAAACTTATATTCATTGATCAACGTAGCTTAGATTAACTAAATTTGAAAATTCTCATAACTTAGATGTGTTGAAGTGGAGAAAAATGAAATAGAGTACTTTGGTCTTAATCTTTGCTATAGCTTATATTTTTAACCTATTTTTTGTTCCTACTAGAAATTCGCGCACTAAACTCAAGAGGAGAAATATTTTTAACGATTATTTCATAGCTAAGAGATGAAGATCAATGAAAGTTCTAGTAACAGGTGGCGCAGGCTTTATAGGATCGTATACTGTTGACTTACTAGTAGAAAAAGGTTATGAAGTAAGAGTTCTTGACAACTTAGAGCCTCAAGTTCATTTTAACAAGAAGCCAAACTATTTAAATCAAAGAGCAGAATACTTCTTTGGTAGTATAACTAAAAAGGAAGATTGGTTTAAGGCATTGAACAATGTGGACGCAGTAGTTCATCTTGCCGCAATGGTTGGAGTTGGACAAAGCATGTACCAGCCAGTTAGATATCTTACTACAAATTCAATTGGAACTGCAAACATGTACGAGGTTCTTCTTGAAAAGCCAGAAATTAGAAAAAGTATAAGGAAAATAGTTGTTGCAAGTTCTAAATCAATCTACGGAGAAGGAGCTTATATATGCAAGGTTCATGGAGTTGTTTACCCTGAGTTAAGAAAAAGAGAACAACTAGAGAAAAAGGATTGGGAAGTTCATTGCCCACTTTGCAACGAATACGTTAAGCCAGTAGGAATAACTGAAGAAAAGCCAGTTCAAAACCTTTCTACTTATGCTTTATCTAAGTACGACACTGAAAGAATGGCAGTTAACTTTGGTTTTGCTCTAAAGATTCCTACAGTAGCCTTTAGGTACTTCAACGTTTATGGGCCAAGACAAAGCTTGAACAATCCTTACACTGGAGTTGTTGCAATATTTTCTTCTAGAATAAAGAACAAAAATCCTCCTATCATATTTGAAGATGGAAATCAATTAAGAGACTTCATTTATGTTGAAGATATTGCAAGAGCAAACCTTTTAGCTTTAGAAAGCGATAAGGAAGGAGTCTACAACGTTGGAACTGGAAAAGCTACAAGCATTTTGGAAGTTGCAAAGACCTTAATTGAACTTTTCGATTCAAAAGTTGAACCAAAGATCACAGGAGAGTTTAGAGTAGGTGACAACAGGCATGATTTTGCTGATATATCAAAGATTAAAAGGGAACTTAAATTTGAGCCAAGGTATAGCCTAAAACAAGGTCTCAAGAAGTTTGTTGAATGGGGAGAAACTCAGGAAGCAATAGACATGTTTGAAAAAGCTGAAGAAGAAAGAAGAAAGTATCTGACGTAGCTAAAGTTAAAATAGTTCTTTTTATCTAAGCGTCTCATGAAAGTTCTAGTAACAGGTGGCGCAGGCTTCATAGGCTCTCATGTAGCTGAATTTTTCTCAAGGAAAGGTTACGAAGTAGTTGTACTAGACAACTTTGCAAGGAGCGAAGTCTTCAAGAAGGATAAGAGTATTTCTGAGTACAACTGGAATTACCTTAAGACGTTAAAGAATGTTAAATTGATTAAAGGCGATATCAGAAACTTTGAAGAAGTTAAGAATGCGTCAAAAGGTTGCAGTATAATTGTTCATGCTGCAGCTCAAGTTGCAGTAACAACTTCTTTAGCTGATCCTTTCTTAGATTTTGAGATAAACGCTCTAGGTACTTTGAATGTTCTAGAGGCTGCAAGAATAAACGACTCTTCTTTAATTTTTACTTCTACAAATAAAGTTTATGGAGAGAACGTAAACAAAATACCAATAGTAGAAAAAGAAAGTAGATATGAATATGCAGATGAAAATTTTAAGGATGGAATTCCTGAAGATTTTTCAATTGATTTAACAGGTCATAGTCCCTACGGATGTTCAAAACTAGCCGCAGATGTTTATGTTCAAGACTATGCTCATACTTATGGATTAAGAACAGCTGTATTTAGACAAAGTTGCATTTATGGAGAAAGACAGTTTGGAGTTGAAGACCAAGGATGGGTTGCATGGTTTTTGATTTCTTCTTTGTTAGGTAAAACAATAACTATATATGGAGATGGAAAACAAGTTAGAGATATACTCTATATTGAAGATCTTCTAAGAGCAATTGAACTAGCTTTAAGTAAGATTGAATCGTTGAAAGGAGAAGTATTTAACATTGGAGGAGGAATAAGCAATGCAGTTTCCTTGTTGGAAGTAATAAGGTACATTGAGGAAATAAGTGGAAAAAGTTTAAATCTTAGATTTAGTGAGTGGAGAAAATCAGATCAAAAAGTATACATTTCTAATGTAAGGAAAGCAAAAGAAAAGTTAAATTGGGAACCAAAGGTGTCATGGAAAGAAGGAATAAAAAGAGTATATGATTGGATTATAAGAAACAAAGAATTATTTAACGCTTACTAAGATAATTAAAGCTGAAAAGTTCGTCAAAAACTTTAAAACTCTTCAAAAGCTTTACGTACTTTTTCTGCTACTTCATCCCATAAAAATTCTTTTTTCTCTAATATGTAGTTCTTGTTTTTCTCTCCGAGGTTTAGTGCTTTCTCCTTATTTCTGAGTAGTTCTATTACTTTATTGGCAAAATTGTCATAATCTCTTTGTTCAATCAAAAAAACTCCTTCCGCTTCTCCAAACAATTCTTGAATGGCTGGAATTTTCCATGCTATAACTGGTAGTTCACAGTACATAGCTTCGGCTACTGCTATACCCGCTCCTTCCACATGACTTGGAAAACAAAACACTAAGCTTTTTCTCAATAGTTCGTATACTTCTTCGTGGCTAAGAACCCCCATATATAAGATGTTATTCATTAGATTGTTCTCCTTAATTTGTTTTTTCCATTTGTCAATCTCAGCTGGAATTCCAGCTACCTTTAGCTTTGCACTCGGTTCGATACTAACCACCTTTTTCCATATGTTTATTAAATCAAATGCTCCTTTATCTAACGAAATTCTCCCTACAAAAGTGCAGCCTTCTCTTTCTATCTTTTCAAAATTGGCTGACGAAACTTTAATTCCAATGCCGGTTTTAATAATATTTGCATTTTTTATTCCAAGCCTTATAATTTGTTGCTTTGAAAAATCACTTAGAGTTATTATTTTATCACTAAATTTTAGCGAGAATTTATAAAGTATTATGTCTACTGCCTTAATTAACCATCCTTTTCTTGTTCCTTTTTGTTGTCTTAAAATTTCTTTGAAGGAGTATGGATACCCCCAATGATAAAGAGTGCTAACAACTTTAAATCCTGAGAGTTTCAACGCGAGTGTTAGTATTGGCGAACCAGAAGACATGAATGGGTCATAAATTACCACCCTCTTAGATTTTCTTAAGAGCTTTCTTCTGAGTAGCAATATTTTAACAAAAGCATAGATATAGGTTAAGTAAAAACTTATTCTCCTAATCTTTGTTTTAAAATTTGGTATTCTTATAACTTCATTCGATGGGTATAAATCAACACCATTTCTTATTGGAATTATATCCATTCC
>JAAOZO010000237.1 GCA_011605715.1 Nitrososphaerota archaeon
AGTTTCTGTCTTTGCACCACCAGACATTAAAACCGGAATTGGGGTTGCTCTTACAACTTCTCTAAAAGTTTCTTCACTTCCAGTCCAATATGTCTTTATGATATCGGCGCCCACTTCTGCGGCAGCTCTTGCAGCATATCTTACTATTTCTACATCTTCTTTCTTAGCCATGTGGGGGCCTCTTGGATATGCTAAGTTTAACAATGGCATTCCATATATTTCACATTCAGCCGCAATTTCTGTGAACTGTTTTATCATCATACCTTCTTCAGGGGCCCCCCAATATACGGTAGCAGCAACGCCGTCAGCCCCTAGGGCAACAGCATCCTTTACAGTCGCTATTGGTTCTTGAGTGAATTGCTTGTCTGAAGGCCTAAGACTTGTTTTTCCGGTAACCTTAACTATCAGTGCTGCTTTGTTTGCCCATATATCCCAAGTTAATCTTGCTAGACCTCTTGGTAACATTATTGCATCAACGCCGGCCTTCACAACTTTGTCTATGATTACTCTTGGATCTAAGTGAGGAGCAATGAAATCTTTTGGCCCATGCTCAATTCCGTGGTCCATAGCGAGCACAACTGCACGACCTGTTCCCTTTCCTAATATGTGCTGAAGTCTAACATTTTTTCCTACAGCTGAAGCTGTATATGTTGGATTCATTTTCTTCTCGCATTATTTACTTTCTTGGGGTTAATTAAGTTTACTCTGATCATTAATACTTGCCTTAAGGTTTCCAAATCTTTAAGTTTAAAAGTTTTACTTAAGTACAGCGTAACTACGATTTTTGATCAACAAACTATTACTGCGTAGTTTAAGTTTTTTTGCGCTGTTGAATAACGTCTCTCCATTTTCCCCAATTAAGAGCTCTTTTTTCATAGCTGAAGATGTAAAAGCCACTTCACTCCCAAAAACGTGAGCTTAAGAAAATCAGATACTTCTTTTTACTAGATGCCCCTTTAGATCTCAATGAGGTAATTTAAATGCATAAGAATAGAACTTATTTGTTAAAACAAGAAGATCCTTACTGTAGGTCGACAAGATAGCTCCAATTCGGCTCAGAGCTTCCTTTACCTATTCCTGGACAATTTTTGTCATATGATATTATATATCTTTTACCATTTTTCTTTGATTCTAAAACTATAAGGTCTTTTAGATTAAGAGTATAAAGAGAGGAGAATACATTAAGTGGAAGAGGAAAAAATGGGTAAAGTTTGCATAAAGCTGGCTTGTAGTTATGAATTGTACATAGATTATTTTTCAAGAATATGCATTCAGAACATTTTTCAGTACTAAAAAGCAAAGAGTACAGCCCACGCGAAATTTGGTTATACTTTCTTATCCTTTCTAATTCATTAATTTTTTTGGGATATTTTTCTTCTATTATTTTTAGCTCTGATTCACTTATCACAACTTCAAACTTACAACATCTTCCGCACCTTAGACAAGAAAATGTGGTTCCTCTCTTTACTAATGGCAAATCTTCATGAATATTCTTAAGGTTGTAGCTCAAACTTTTAACGCTCTCTTTGTTTCTTAGCAGACTATTATATACTTTACCTTGATTAGGCGGTTACTTTGATTCTTCAAATAAAGTCTCAATCGAGGAACACATTCTCTTCAATAAAGGGACTAAAATTCTAGTTTTCTATGCGCTAATTCTTGTAATGCTTATCAAATAAAAAAGATTATAGTATAGTGAATCGCTAGCTTTTTACAGCAAACACTAATTCGATTCTCGTTAAACTTTAAGAAAAGCTTTATCTACTTGCTGAAAGGACTCTATTAAAGCCAAAAAAGCTTCTTGAAGTTCTGTTAAATGCTTTTCTTGGAGGCTTAGTGTATTTCATTGCAACCGGTTTGGCGCAACAGTAATTCTTTCTAAGTCAGATTTTTCAAGCTCAACGTTAGATTCTTTCTTCGGTTTCTCAATAGGTATAATGTTAGCAGCATCTTTCTTTAGCCTTCTCCAGCCAGCTCTAGAACTTGGAGGGATCATCGTAGTTAGCTTTGGATTTATTATTGGTGCTCTGTTCATGTATTTTTCTTATATTTTTATTCCTCACGAGCATCCGACGGAAAAACTTTGGATGAAAATAGGTCTAATCGGCTTTGGAAGATAATTACAGCTATAACTCTCCACAATATTCCTGAAGGATTCGCTGTAGGAGTTGTGTTTGGGCTGGAAACTTAGAGGCAGCGTGAGTATTGGCTTTTGGTATAGCTACCCAAGACTTTCCCGAGGGGACTTCTGTTTCAATTCCCTTTGTTAAGCTTGGAAGTAACAAATCAAAAGCAGTACTACTTGGATGACTTTCTGGAATTGTTGAGCCTCTTGGAGCTCTGTTAAGCGCTCTAGCTGTCCAAATATTTCAATGGTTTTTACCTTTCTTTATGAGTGTTGGAGCTGGTGCCATGATATATATTATAGGAGGGTAGATGATTCCTGAAGCCCATTCAGGTGGGCATGAAAAAGTGACAACGTTTTTCATGATCGTAGGTTTCATCCTAATTATGATTTTAGATGTTGTTCTTTAAAAATAAGCTAGTGTTGCGGAAATACTTTTAACCAACATAAGCGCAGAAGAAACGTAAAGGTTGTATCAATTTTGGTTTTTTCGAAGTAGTCTTTATCTTTAGAAATCGAGTAGTGGTTCTACAAGCGTTTTTTCTTGCATCTCATCCATGAATTCTTCTGAAAGATCAATTAGAATACACACAGTTCATTAAGCGCTGAAGATAATGAATAATAAGTAAAACAATATTACGAGTGCCATTAAGCTGACTGTCTCCAGCTACATTCTACTTCAGAAATTTTTCCTTTTCTTTAAGTATTTGCTCTAATTTATCTAGTACATTAAACTTTCTTGCTTTATTTGCTAAAACTTCCATGTCTATTTTATCTTCTTGAGCAATGACTACAGCAAAAGCATCTTCATAATCTTGCTGTGAACCATAAACTAACTTTGCAACTATAATATCTTCAAGAGACTCAACCCAAGCCCATGTGTTAAATATTTCCATTCTTAATTTGTTGGCGATAACTTCTCTGTCTAATTCGTTATAAACGCCCTTTATATCTGCATGAAGAATTGGAAAATTGTCGTGAAAAATAGTATAGTAAGAGTTAAGATTAAGTACATTTTCAATAAATTCTCTTTCCTCAACTTCAAAATTTTCTTTCTTTAAAAGAGTAGCAAGCCTTTATAGTTCCTTTTCGGTAGCTTCTACTATTACGTCAATATCTTGAGTTAATCTTGGCCTCCCATAGTAAATAGAGATTAACCCTCCAACAATAACGTAATTAATTCCGCTATTTTCTAATACTCTTACTAGCAGCTTAAAGAAATCTGAGAATTCGCTCATGTGCTTCTAATCCTCTTTCTGTAAGCTAAAACAAACTTTCTTACATCTTCTCTTTTTTTACCTTTAAAGGCATTCATAAAAAATTGCTCAATCTCACGATAATTTGAGTCAAGTATTTCAAGTGGATTTAAACCAAGCTTCTTTATTCTACTTACTTCTTTCATTATATCGATTGCTCTTTTGTTGTCTAGCATTCTTAACCTAGCAAAGCTATACAAACTTATAAACCTATCTTGTAATTTAACCTTGTGTATTAAAGTTGTAATTTGTTCAATAAGTATCATACTTGAGGCAAGGCCTCAATTTTTGTTTCAACTCGTATTTTTGAAGTGCTAATCTTAAGCTAACAATTTCTTAAATTTTTGTAACAAAAGTTAGTTTATATTAAAGTTCTTACTAGAAGGAAAAAGAACAATCACATCTTTCAATCTTTCCTTTGGATCAACTTCAAGATGAACTAACTTACCATCTTTAACTTTTCCAACTAAGGTAGTTCTAAAGGGCGCATGAAGCTTAAATTCTACATCCCACTCCTTCGGCCACGCTGGTAAAAGGTAAATTCGCTTACCGTCTACCTGCAATAGCATAGATTGGAGAGCTTTCATCAAAACACTACCATGATCTTGATCTGGTACCCAATCGTAGTTTGGCCCCCAGAAAGCTGGAAAACGCGACTTCTCATACTTCGTTCTTGCTCTCTTTACGACATACTCCTTTATTTGTTCTGTTTGTCCAAGATATGCCATAAAGATGTCATCTTGCCTCCATCCAAATGCTCCTTTGTCAGTTCGATTCTTAAACGCTTCAATACCCCATTCCATATTTTGTTTTCCAATTGCGATAAGACGAAAGGGAAAAACTGCATAAAGTTCAGGGTTCTCAACGTTGTGTTTTTCTCTGAAATCTTGTGCAGGTGCAAGCATTATCTTTCCATCTTTTGTAAACTTTACTGGTAAATTTGGAAGTTTTTCTTTTAATTTTCTCCAAAAGTTGATTTGTTTAGTTTCTACTAATTCTTCTGGCAACGCTAGTAGTCTTGATACTACAGCATGTAAACCTGCAATTTCTGGCATTGGGTTTATACATTCCCACCATGTTTCAAGAGCTTGTGCTGGGTAAATAAGCAACTTTCCATCAGGACCCAAGTTATAATGCTGGTCAAAGAACGTAAGAATTTCTTGTGTAAATGGCAGCACTACTTCTCTTAAGAATTTTTCATCTTCCGTATAATCAAAGTAATCAAGCATTAGCCATACTAACTCAAGGCCAGCTATCCACTCCCACTTGTGCCATCTACTTTCTTGTAGCTTATCTGCTCTCTCTTCAAATGGTTGCCATCCATAAGTTTCAGTAAAGACATCACCCCAAAAGTAAATACATTCTGGGATATAGGCCCCTTCATGGCCGAAATAACGTTTTGTACGGAACTTAAAAAGAGGCATAAGCTCTACGTACATTTTAAAAAGTGGTTGCATCATTTCAAAGTCTCCAGAAGTACACATGGTGTAGTAAGGAAGACGCGTGTTTTGCCACCAATAACCTGGACCCCACCTACGATAATCAGGATCGCTTGACTTCTCATCCGAAGGGACTGTAAAAAGTGAGCCGTTGAACTTGATTGGATAGCTTCCACGACCTGCGCAAGCATTCATATAACGTTGAAGAGTGTATGCTTGGGTTAAAACGAAAGTATCTCCTTTACTTTTACTAAAACTATTTTCAGAAATATGAATCCAACTGCGGTTCCAGAAGTTTGTCCACCATTTTTCATGTTCTTTTCGACGCTTTACCAAAGGAACTAATTTTGCTTCCTTTAAAATTTGTCTAGTTTCATTGAACCACTCTTCTAGGTTCGCAGGATGTTTTGTATGTACCGCTATTTCAAAGACATGAGTTCTGCCTGTTTTTGACGCTAACGTTAGATCATCAATCTTCTCATATCTTTCTGTTGTAACTAGTGCTCCAAAAGTTCTATGTAAAAGAGGATCTTGTCTTGAAAAGTCTGCTATTCCTTGGATCCTTGCGCATAAGTCTGGGCCAATTGATTTTATGTTATGGTGGCACCATCCAATGTAATCTTCTAGTCCAGTTAGAACAATATCTGGTTCTATAATTGTTTTTTCTGGCCTTCTAAAAAATATGTCGCTAACTTCAACATTTAACAATTCTGTTTGTTTTTTTCTCCATAGCTCAACTGACGCAACAACAGAAGTTGGTTTTTGTGTATAAATTTCTATAACTATTATTGGATTGTTAGCATCAACCCATAATCTCAAATTAACTTCGTTGTCACCTTTTTTATAATGGACATTCATAGTAGCATTTTTTACGTTTAGCACTTGCTTAAATGAATCAATATTTTCCTTTAAGTTGCTGTCTACATTTACGCGAATTGCACCTACTTTTACTAAACGCCCATAATCATCCCAACTGTCTGTTCTTGCAATGTAAAATCTTAAATCTCCTGATGGCTCAACCCATGCATTTAATGCTACTTCACCGTTTCCTAGTGGCATAGTTTCATTGTAATCTTCACTTGGAGTGTTCCAAATTACTTCGTATGGGTTGTTACTTAACATAAAATAAAGTATTGCCCTCTGTGGTTAAAAATCTTTGTGCTTATGTTGTTAACTTGTCAAAATGAGAAAAATACAACTATTTTTTCCTATTCCCTCTTGTACAGGGTATGAGCTATACTCGTAGGAACACAGTAAATTATAAATAAAACATATCGTACATTACTTGCTTTAAAGTAAGCAATTAATATACAAGAAAGCTACACGTTATTGTTTTTCAAGATTTTTTATCAAATAAGTGCCTTTACATGGTTTTTTAGATGGAGAAAACAAGAGACTGTCAACTTAAGACATTCAACTACGTTCGTGGCTTTTAGTAAAACTAGGTTCTCTAGAGAACTTAAGTTTTAATCCAAAGAACGAAATAAGAATAATAAATAAAGTTATCGTGCTCATCGTTACTAACTTAAACATTGTTCAACTTAAAAATAAGCCTTAAGTTGACAGTCTCAAATAAAACAAAGAAGTTTTATAATTTTCAATTCTTTGAACTCTTCGTTCTCGAATATTGTTGCTCCACATTAAGTGTTTTTTGTCATTAGCTGCGGAAAATTATTTTTCATCCAGTCGATTGTTTTTTCTATTGCCTTATCGACAGGTATAGAATGGCCTGAGTCATGTACAATCAGCTGTTTTGGCTCCTTTGCTTTTTCGAAGAGTTTCATACCGTTCTTAAAAGGTACTACG
>JAAOZO010000154.1 GCA_011605715.1 Nitrososphaerota archaeon
TCGAAGAACTTTGAACCACCAATTTTTAATACGACGTACTTTATGACTAGTGCAATAAGCCACGTTGGCCACCATCCTCCCGGTAACATTGCAGTACCTATCGGGTTTATAAAGAACCACGCGAACTTAGCGCGTAAATAGTAAATCGCAAATACTGTAATTATTCCTACTATAAAGTAAGCCCAAGCTTCTGGAACTGTTGGTCTAGAAGGCGGTGTGCCATAAGTCCAATTGAACACTCTACCCAAGCTTGCATGCTCAAGCTGATAAATTGTTGAAGACCCACCGAATCGAGTCATAAACCAAGGCCATGTAAAGTATGCAAAGATTATTGTCGATATCATGGTTATAAGGCCTATCACCATAACATCACTTGATTTAGTATTTGTCTCATAAGCTAACTTGTAGGCTTTAAAGAAGTGAGGCATGTGAAACGCATCCATACGGCCAGCATCGCCATCAACACCACCACCATAAGCTTGATACAACACTAGTGTATTAAAAACAGCTGGAGATGGAGAAGGCCTTGGTCCCCATTGACCAAGGAAAGTTCCAGTATCGAAAATTATTGGGGTGTATGTATTAGTATCTGGCAAGAATTCATCTATTTCACAAGCTTGTCTTGTCCAACCGTACATAAACAGCGTATATAGCAGAGGTATAAGTATAGCCATAATGATTGGAGTTCCTACTATTGCGAATAGTATAACTTGAAGCACGTAGGCGCCTACACTTCCCCAAGCTATTAAGGAATAGGAGACACCATCATCTTCTTCTCGTTCACCTTTTAGACCTTTGACGAACATGTTGTACAGATGGTCTCTATATTTCCAAATAACGTAGACTCCTAAACCAGGAACTATTCCTAACCATGCAAAAGTTCCCCATAAAAATGGAGAAGGACCTCCGATTGGCATCCATCCTACCCTTACAGCTGTTGTTTGAAAGAGAACACCAAAAACAAACCAGTAAAGCACAGAGGTAGCTAATGCATCCATAGGAACAAACTGACCTACCATAACATCAGTTATGTATATAGTACCGTCTAGTACTGCTCCCGGAAGAACTCCAGATAGGATTGATAGGTCAACAGGGTATGCAACTAAAGCGTTTGCTCCAGAGTACATTGGCATGAAATTTGCTACTTGCCCAGGAATTGAGAAAATAATGCCCACTACTACTCCAAGCCAAAATAGTTTCGAGATATTTAACCTGAGGTTAAACATTAATGGTTTTCCATCTGTTTCAGTTGTATAATATTTTAATAAGTAAATTGTGGATGCAACACCTGGGAACGGTAATCGCTCTATTTCAACTAAAGGTTTCCTTAGAGCATACCCCATGAAAGTCATTCCAAGATGAATTGCCAGAGCCCAGAGAATCCAAAAGATTATTGGACCAAGCCATGCAGCAAGATCAAACCCTCCACCGTACCAAAAAGCTTTTACTACCGCTGAATCTTTTGGAGCAAGGATTGGAGCAAGGTTTGCTTGCCAGACCGAAGAATATGGATCGCCTACTGCAAGACCTCTAATTGCGTAATCCATTGAACCTCCTACGAGAAGTTCTGAAGGCGGCCAATAATACATTCCATAAGAAGCGTACATTGAACCTGCTGAAAGCCAAAGAATCATGAAAAGAAGGGTTAAATCTTGTTGTGATAGTTTAAAACTTTTTGAAATTCTGGAAAAAAGATAAAGTATGAGAAGATTCCAAAGCATTGGAAGAGGAAGTATTGCAGGATATATCCAGCCCATCCCCCAAGACATTATAACAAGGTTTAAAATGTAGAAAATTGGAGGTAGTATTATAGCCAATGCGACTATCCATGTCTTTATTGCTGAAATTTTTATTAGACTAGGCTTTACTTCAGACTGTTGTTGCAACTCTTTTTCACCAGGATAAAGAAGATACTTTAAGAACTTATAAACTTTATTGTGGTAATACAGTAACATTTAAATATAAGAAATTATCTGATCTTGTCCAAGAAGTAATTTTTATTGAAAAATAAGGTCCTTAAAAAGTGATTAAGAGAGTAAGAGAAATCAAAGAAAAATAATAAGCTCAACTTAGAACTTATATAAAAGATTTATAGGATCATGGTCTTCTTGGTATAAGATAGCAAGCTTGATGTAAAAAATATTTTTTAAAAATTGCTACTACTTTACTTCATTCCTGTAAGACAGAAATATAGAGACATCATAAACAATCTTTGAGAGACCTCCAACTATTATAGGTGAGGAAACAAGCCCTATGTTGAGTAAGAACCCACTTATAGGAGATCCAAATATACTACTTATACTCCTAAAGGTGTTTGTAATCGCATTAGCAGCCACTCTATCTTTGTCGTTAAATATTTGCGCCATAAAAGCTTGCCTTGTAGGAACATCCATCTGTGAAACGCTTTGTCTAAGGAACAAAAACAGAACAGAAAGGGGAAAAGATCCAACTAATGGAACAAGTATGAGAAATATATTTGAAAGCAAATGAGAATAAAACATCGTTCGTAAGTTTCCTAGCTTTTCTGCGATAAGAGAAGCTCCAATTATTGAAAGAGCTGTTATTATATTTGCGACTAAGAATATTCCTCCGAGGCTGCTAAGAGAAGCGTGGTACGTATAATAGAACCAATAGGATAAAAGAGATTGCGTTACAAATCCGCCTCCAAAGGCATCTAGAGAAAACAAAATGGATAATTTAAAGACATCTCTTCTTGCTTTGTCAGACATTTCTTTTAAAGTAAGTCTTCTCCTGCTTCTATTAGAGGCTTCTATGTTGTTTAAGTTGCTATAGAGCGCAAAAAGTAGTAAGCCTATAATACCATAAGTAGCATACAGCAACCGAAATACAGATAAGTCTTCATGAAAGTACGAGGGTATGGAAGCAGCTAAAGCACCTAAAGATGAGGCGCCATAACCTATGAAGTTATAAATACCAAATAACCTACTTATTTTCTTTTCTTCAACCAGCATGGGTAGTATACCAGTCTCAATGGATTGAAATGGTCCTGCTTCTGTTCCTGTTGTGCTAATGTTTCCAATAAAAACAGCAAACAACATAAGTGGGTAGTAAGTTGTAGAAAAAAGTAAAATTCCAGAAAGGAACATGAGGAAGCTGAACAACAGTAATATCTTCTTTCTTCCTATGTAGTCGCCATACCAAGTTAACAAGAGATTCGAGAAGACATTGCCTGCAATTATAACCATTAGTGTTGCACCTACATAAAGAGGAGAATAACCTAGTAGCGCTATGTAAACGGGAGTCATTATACTAACAAGACCGAAAACGAAAACTCTAAGAGCTTTCGCAACAAGTATATAGAAGACGCTACTCTTGGACAATTTTTTATGTCTCTGCCAAAAAACTGTATTTAAGCATTTCTTAAAGCACGCTATAGTACTCAAACCAGTCTTCGAGCGGCCTTAGAGCAATAAGCAGCTACGAATCAAAAAGTATTTAAATGTTCTTAACTTTAATAAGGCTGAACTTATCAGGATGTTAAGCTTAGAAAGAATAAGGAAGGCTATCATTAAGACTTGCGACGACTTTGATTGTGTTTATGTCCTACTTTTTGGTTCTAGAGCTACTGGTAATGCAAAAGTTTACAGCGATGTAGATGTTGCTATAAAGTTTAAAGATTCAAAAAACTGCCTCAAAAAAGCCCTAGATTTTATGTCTCTCGTTGAAGAAGAGTTAGGCGTGCATGTTGACGTAGTTCCTTTGAACATCGCAGATACAATTGCCAAATACGAGATTTACAGATGCGGAATTATTCTTTTTTGTGTGAATTACGATGAGTATATGGATGACTATATAAATGCAATCGACGAATACCTTGATTTTGAACATAGTTTTAATAGGTTCTATGAACTAACCATAAAGGAGATAAAAAATGCCTGCACCGGGAGTTAAAGCTAGAGTAGACAGATTTTGGAGAGCGATAAAGAGACTTCAAACGATTTTAAACGTTAGCGAAGAACAATTCATAGAAAATGAAGATTTAATAGACGCAAGCGAACGTAATTTACAAGTTGCAGTTGAAGCTATGATAGATGTGAGTGAGGCACTAATTGCATACATGAGGTGGAGAACTCCAAAGTCATACAAAGAAATCGGTATGATACTGCTCGAGAATAGAGTAATAGGTGAAACATTGAGCGAACAATTTAAAGAAGCAGTAAATATAAGGAATATCCTAGTTCACAATTACGTATACTTAGCACCAAGAGAACTATACGTTAACATTAAAAACTTTGTTGTGTCACTAACAAAGATGATGAACAACGTTATAAGTTATATGCAAGAAAAGAACATAGATCCATAAATAGGTGAAAGTTATTCTTAGCTAACGAGATTGTAGAAAAATAAGCATAGAATAAATTTTAACATCAGTAAGAAAGTTGTAGTACTTTCATCCATTCTATGTATTTAGTTAGATTAAACGGCGGATTACCAAGTAAGTAGTGATTCAAAAATTTTTTACCGTCTGATTCCCATTCTATGACAAGCATTTTTTGTTCTCCTCTACTTACTCTGATTTTTCCTAGAGTAGCCTTGCTATAGGAACTAATTGAAAAATTACCTGAGCTTAACTCTTCTTTCGTATCAGCATCAAAAACTCTGTAACTTCCTGTCTTTTCCAAAAAGGTGTCGTTTACACCAACTACTTTTATACGCCATGCCTCAGGTTCACTTACCATTATGCAAAAAGGTTCTTGAACTCTCTTTATGTAATAATAAGCAAGCTTTTTGTTAAAGTAGTAGTCGACAATAGCATCTGAAATTTGAGGCCAACAATCTATAACATTCCACCATATGATGCCCCAGATTTTGTTAGACAACCTAGCTCTTTCTACAAAGAACTTTAATGCTTCGGCTTGAGTAATTTGACTTGCAAGTATAAAGTCGTTAAGGTTTTCAGGAATGGAACCAAAA
>JAAOZO010000250.1 GCA_011605715.1 Nitrososphaerota archaeon
TCTTGGAGGATGCATGGTTAAAGGAAGTGGCGCGCTCTTGTTAGGAGTACCAATTTCAGAAATTCCTTCTTTTGTACCTATGCCAACAGGCAGACTTCCTACTTCCGATTCAAGCTACGAATTTCTTACGACAGATGTTAGCGCACAACAAATGGGTATAAAGATCAACGGAACCATAAAAGTTCTAACTCAAACAGAAAGGTCAGGAGTTAACTTAAAGCTTGTAGGCACCACTGACATAGGAGGATTCTTTCAAGGGTTAGCAGCAGGTAGAGGAGCCGTAATCGTAGTTGGTCTTGAAATGGCTCAAAAATTGTTGAGTTTAAATGGCTACGTCACGTATTTTGTTGTAAGGCTTAATGACACCACTTTTGCAGATAGTGTTGTAGCTGCAATAAAGTCAATGAATCCTAGAGTAAAAGTTTTAACAGAGTGGGATTTACTAAAGGGCTTAACGAACATACTAAATACCATAGATGCGCTTATGATAGCGATTAGTGGAGTTAGTTTAACAGTTGCAGGTCTTAGTACGATGAACGCAATAACCATGAGCGTTACAGAAAAAAGAAGAGAAATTGGAGTTTTAAAATCAATTGGAGCAGAAAGATGGCATGTATTGTTTATATTTTCTTCACAAGGAATAATTCTAGGAATTTTTGGTGGCTTACTTGGAGGTGTACTTGGATATGTTGGAGCTTATTACCTTATAAATTATATTCTGCCAAATTATATAATAAAAAGTTTAACTTTTCCATTTGTATTTGACATACAATCTTATGCAAAAGGATTCGTAGTAAGTATATTAGTTAGTTTTATTTCAAGTTTAGTGCCTTCTTATGAAGCTAGTAAAGTAAGGCCGATAGAGGCGTTGAGATATGAGTGAAAAGTATGCACTGGAGTGTATAGACGTAGATAAGTATTACGTAATGGGAAGTTACAAGATATATGCACTGAAAAATGTAAGCTTTAAGGTAAGTTACGGAGACTTAGTTTCCATAGTGGGTCCTTCTGGCTCAGGTAAGTCAACTCTTCTTCACATAATAGGCACGTTAGACAAACCCAATAAAGGAATTGTAAGAATAGATTCTATTGATGTTACAAACTTTAACGAAAATGAACTTTCCAGATTTAGGAGAGAAAAAATAGGATTTGTATTTCAGTTCTTTAACTTGGCAACATACTTAACGGCAATAGAGAATGTTGCCTTGCCAATGTTATTTTCAAGAAAATACAACAGCAAGGAAGCAGAAATTAGAGCAAAACTATTGCTTTCGTTAGTTGGACTACCAGAGCAGAAATTCAAAAACACACCAAGACAACTTTCTGGTGGTCAACAACAGATGGTAGCAATTGCAAGAGCCTTAGCAAATGATCCGGCAATAATTTTAGCTGATGAACCTACTGGAAATCTTGACCTAGAGTCCACTTCTAAGGTTCTATCTACAATAAAGTTTCTTAACGAAATAACAAAGAAAACTTTTGTTATAGTTACGCATAACGTTGAAGTCGCAACTTTTACAAAAAGCATGAAGTTCATTAGAGATGGGAAGATATTTGAAAAACCGCCGGATGATTTCTTAAAGATGAAAGTTACAAAAAGTGAAGATTTTCTAAGAGGAGATGAGGGAAAAATATATAAGTCAATTATAGACTTTGAGGAAGAAGTTGTGAAACGAAGGTTCATAGACGGAGAAATTGATGAAACAACATTAGAAAATGAGATACTAGAAATAGAACAAAAAAGAAAAACTCTTAAGTTGTAAGAGGTACTAACTAGCGTTTTGGGTTAACTTAACTTTGTTTAAGATTTTGCTAAGCTCTTTTCTCCTTTTACCTTTTTTTATTGAAGATACAGAATGTATTGTTACTAAAGCAAACCCAACAATTACAGAAGAAAAGATTAGTATGTATTGATAGCTAGCAAAGGAGAATTCTTGCTTTTTGGGAGGGTTAAAGCTAGATTGATTCTTTGAAATATTTAGATTTGCTACATCGTACTGTACTATGTTGGAAAAGTAATTCTCATCTAAGCGATTTATATTGTCAAACCTAGCTATTACAATAGCATAGCTACTTGATGAGTTTAGTAAAACATTTACTGGTGTTCCATTAAGATCTAACAAGTTTTTATCTGTCTCATTAGCAAAACTAAAAATTGGAATTATTGTGGGTTTACCTGAGCTGTTGTAAAGTATTAAGTACTGAACGAAAACGCAATCTTTTCCAAAAGCGCGCGTTACATTTTCTTGAAGTATGATTCCTTTTCCATTTATTATGGCTGTGTAATTCTCATTTAAAATTTCAGGAGAGATGTAAGACAACTCCTTTTGTTTAATTTCTAAGCTTTTTATTTCGTTTCTTATTCTTTCTAAATTTTTTTCAACTTCATTAATTTTGTTCATAAGCTCGTTTAGCTGAGATTGAGTAGTGTTTATTTGATTCTCGAGGTTTACAGTCGCATTTTTTATCATACTGCTTTGCTCAATATTTATCTCACCAGCTTCGACTAAAGAATTACCAAGCGTTACCAACTTACTCTTAAATAAGAGTAAGTTACTCTTAATACTTGAAAGAGAAGAATTTAGTTGCAGTACTTGGTTTCTAGTGTTACTTAAAGTGTTTTTCAAAGTCTCAGCATTAACTTGAGATAGGAGGTTTAAAGTACTGTTTACCACGCTTTGTCTTTGCTGCGCATTTCTTATTAGACCATTCACCACACTAATCGAATTCAGAATGCTTTGTTTTAATGAACTATTTGTAGTGTAATAGTACACGTAACTTAAAGTTTGGTTTAATTCTAACAACTGTGCAATATCTGATGCTTGAGAAGAACTAATACTCTGTAACTTGCTTTTTGCTTCTTGCAATAACTGTGGTAAATTGTTTATGAAGTAATCAACTTGCGGTGTACTTAGAAAACTTGCTACGCTATTTACTAAAGAAGTTATTGCATCAACTTGCGAAACAGCGCCATCGATACTTTTTGATGCAGATGTTAAATTCCTTCCTATTGATTGGAGAGCTTTTCCTTCTAAACTCAAAGAATTGGCTAGCAAATCAAGATTGTTCTTAAACTCCACTAAAGTATTTAATGAGCTATTTGCTGAAATATAACTACTGTTCAAGAAATTAAGATAA
>JAAOZO010000079.1 GCA_011605715.1 Nitrososphaerota archaeon
GTTGGTAAGTAAGGTAAGCTACTTGATCTTAAACGAACATGAATTTGAAGCTCTTTACGGTACAAAAGACTGGAGAAAAACTGAAACAAGAGTGAAGAATTTAATTGTTACTCTTGGAGAAGAAGGAGCAGCTTTAATCAGTAATGGAAGTTGCGAAACTTTCCCAACAATAAATCTAGCAGCCTACGGCTTACAAGTTGTAAACACAGTGGGATGCGGAGATGCATTTGTTGGTGCGTTTGCAGCAATGAAGCAACGAGGCCTTTCAGATAGGGATGCCATAAGGGTTGCAAACTGCGCAGCAGCTTTTAAGGCAACTAGACCTGAAACAAGGGGAAGCCCAAAACTTAATGAGCTTAAGAAGTTTTTAAACCTAGTTGGTATGTTGGATCTGGCGAACATGCTTTGACATTCCTTATGACAAGTCTAAAGATTTTCGTCATATAGTAGTTCAGTAACTTGTTGTTGTTGCCTCATAGCTCACATCTAGCAAAGGATGCATCGCCATGTTAGTAGCTACTCAGAAGTTAGCTCCATGGGTAAACCCTAGGCTAATGAATTCCAAGAGTTACGAAAGTCAAAAGACTACTTAGCTTAGAACCCTATGAACAAACTGTAGCTTTTGCTGAGTTTTTGGTAACTAAAGAGTGTTTAGACTATGTTAACGATAAGCGTAGCTATTATAAATCCCAGAAACAAACCAAAAGTCACTACCTGAGAAGCAAATTCAACGTCTAGCTTAAACATATCTGCATAAACTACTGTCATAAAGGGAGGAGGCAAAGCTGAAAAAAGAACTGCAACTTTCTTTTCAATCCCTTGCAAACAGAATACGTTGATTAAAAGATATCCAAAGAGAATACCAAAGATAAACCTAGTTACCCAAACTGGTTTTGTTTTCTTAAGGTCGATGCTTAGTTTTGTTAGGCTTGCACCAGTTGCAATCAATATTAGTGGAGAAGTTAAAGATGCAACTATGCTAACAAAATTGTAGAGTTGATCGTTTGTTATTGAATAAGTACTTAGCATTATTCCTATTGCTAACCCCCAAACGTATGGCATCGTTACTATTGCTTTTAATCCGCTTACAATCGCACTTACAAGATCTTTATTTTCTTCTTCATTGATTACACTTAAAATAGCGTAGACAATCATAAACAAGTATATAGAGTTGCCAATGTCCATCAGCAAAGCTGTAGCCACTCCAACACTTCCGTAAAAAGTTTCAAAAAAAGGTAATCCAAACAAGCCAGTGTTCATCGAACTTGAGGCCACCAGCATTATGCTTTTTTCTTCCTTGCTAACGTTTTTATTTCTTAGAAAAATTAAAATTAAAAGAAGTTCAGATAGACTAAGAGAAAGACCAAACAAAGCAAGCTTGAGAAGGTTCTCTGAAACTTCTGTTTTCATGAACGCCTTAAGTGCTGAAAAGGGTAATAGAATATAGATTACCACCTTTGTTATAAAGCTTATTCCCTTTTCATTTATTAAGTTCAATTTCCTAATAAAGAACCCTAACGTTAAGAATAAGACAATGTTTAGGAAACCTGTAGAGTAAATCATCTTCTCAACAAGCGAAAATGGAAATATTTATTTCTTCCTTTTAGCTTATAAAAAAATTATGAGCTTTGAGTGGTACATGGACTTTGTAGATAAGAAGTATAATCCAAGTGAAGAGGACTTAATTGCTTTGTTTAAAGTTACGCCTTCGCCCAACTACAGCATCGAAGACGCAGCTGGCAGAATAGCAAGCGAGTCTTCGATAGGGACATGGACTACACTGTCTACTATGAACGAAAGAATAAGAGCTTTAATGGCGAAAGCCTATGAGTTTAATAAAAACTATGTAAAGGTTGCATACCCTAAAGAACTATTTGAAGAAGGAAATATTCCGCAGTTAATTAGTTCAGTTGCAGGAAATATATTTGGAATGAAGGCAATAGAAAGCCTCAGACTATTAGACATAAAGCTTCCGAGGTGGTACCTTAAATACTTTAGAGGTCCACAGAAAGGCATTGATGGAGTAAGAGACATATTCAAAGTTTACAGTAGGCCACTACTTGCAACAGTTCCAAAGCCAAAGGTTGGTATGACTTCTGAAGAGCATGCAGAGGCTGGCTTTGAAGCTTGGGTTGGAGGAATAGATTTGCTTAAGGATGATGAAAACTTAAGCAGTCAGCCTTTTAACAGGTTTGAAGAAAGAGTAAAGCTAACATTCAAAAAGAGGGATGCTGCAGAAAAGGAGACGGGTGAAAAAAAGGATTACTTAGTTAACATAACTTCAGAAACTAAAGAAATGATCAAGAGAGCAAGACTTGTAAGAGAGCTTGGTGGAAACTTTGTTATGGTTGACATACTAACAGTTGGATGGTCTGCTCTTCAAACGATAAGAGAAGAATGTGAAGACCTTAAGCTTGCTATACATGCACATAGAGCTTTTCATGCTGCGTTTACAAGAAATCCAGAACATGGAATGACTATGCTAGTTGTTGCAAAACTAGCTAGACTGATTGGGGTAGACAATATTCATGTAGGAACTGTTGTGGGAAAACTAGAAAGTCCTTTGCAGGAAGTTAAAGATTTGTACAATGAAATGACAAGTCAAAAATTTAAGGGAAATGAACTTACATTGGACCAAGAATGGTACAACATTAAGCCAACTTTTCCTGTTTCTTCAGGCGGACTTCATCCAGGAATAATTCAAGAAGTCATGGAGATTATTTCTTCGAACATTATAATTCAAGTTGGGGGTGGACTTTGGGGACATCCGATGGGAGGAAGAGCAGGTGCTAAGGCTATAAGACAAGCAATAGACGCTTACTTAAAGGGAGTAGACGTCTTAGAGTATGCAAAAGATCACGAAGAACTTAAAGTTGCTCTTGAAAAATGGGGGGTTTCAAAGCCAAGCTAAGTGAAGAAAGATGAAAATTGGTCTTGACCTAGTAGAAGAAGGAAAAGTTGAAGTTAAAGGTAAAAGTATAGGCTTAATTATAAATCATACTAGTTTCAGTTCAAAATTAAACTACATATTAGAAGTTTTTGAAGGAAGAGAAGCTAAGGTAAGGGCAATTTTTTCTCCGGAACATGGTCTCTTTGGAAGCCAGAAAGATGGAGAAAAAATTGAGCATCAAAAATTAGAAGGCGAAAACATACCAGTTTACAGCTTGTACGGTAAGAATCTTAAGCCTACAAGCGAAATGCTAGATGGGTTAGACTTATTGGTTTATGACATTCAAGACGTAGGTGCAAGATTCTACACGTATATTTCTACGATGCTTTACTCGTTTCAGTCCGCAAATGAAAATGGAGTGAAGTTTTTAGTTTTGGATAGGCCAAATCCAATTGGAGGAACTTTAGTAGAGGGGCCTGTCTTAAAAGATGAGTTACGTTCGTTTGTTGGAGCCTATAACTTGCCGATAAGGTATGCTTTAACGCCTGGAGAGCTTGCAAACCTTTATGCAAGAGAAAACGGAATAAGCAACTTTGAAATAATTAAGCTTGAAGGTTGGAAGAGAAGCATGCTCTTTGATGAAACTGGACTTCCATGGATATTTCCTTCGCCAAACATGCCTTCTTTAACTTCAGCCTTGCTTTACCCTGGAATTTGTCTCTTTGAAGGAACAAACTTGTCATTGGGCAGAGGTACCTCAAAACCATTTGAAGTCATAGGAGCTCCTTGGATCGATGAACAAAAACTAGCTAAAAAGCTGAGGGAAAAACTTAAGGAAGATGTTGGAGTGGTTCCTATAAGGTTTATTCCGTACTCTTCGAAGTACAAGGACGAACTCTGTAGAGGAATTCACTTTATCATAAAAGATAGAAAAAAACTGAAATCTGTTTCTGTAGCAATAAAGACAATTTACGAGATATTTCAAGCTTACAAAGAAAACTTTAAGTGGGATGAGTACATTTCTAGAGGTGAAGAAAAAGTTGATCACTTCTCGCTTTTAGCTGGAGACAGAAAGGTAAGAAAGCTTATTGAAAACAATGTAAATCCTGAAGAAATAGTATCGTCTTGGAACGATGAACAGAAAGCTTACTTGAAAAGAATTGAGGGAATTAAACTCTACGAATAAAAAGCATTATAAGTAAAACTAATTAAATTTTTGAAACTAATGTTCGCAACACTTTCCTCAAACCTAAAAACTTATAAGGCATCCTAGCTTAAAACATAACGAAGCAGATGGCACAAAGTGCTGTTGAAAGAGAACTTTCCATTGGAGAAATATTTGGAAAGGCAGTAAGCATTTATACTAATAACGCAATTGACTTCTTAATAGTATACATTGGAGCTGCAATCATAACAGGAGGATTGGGAGTCATGCTCTTGTCTGCAGGCATACGTGCTGTTTCTGAGCTACAAACTGCTAGTGAAATAACACCATCAACTTTAAGCCAATTGTTTAGTTTACTTGCTTCTTCTGTTTTAGTGGCAATAATAGATGGACTAGTAAATGCAATTAGAGATGGAGCTGCAGTTAAGCTTACATCAGACTACTTAACCTCATTAAGTTGCGACTTTCAAGTTGCATTGAGTTTTGTTGCACCAAAAGTTATATCGATAATAGTGGCCACTATAGTAAGTTCAGTAATAATATTTCTAGGATTTTTGTTCCTAGTAGTACCGGGCATAATAGCAATGATAATGTTAGCTCTTATTATACCTGTAATAGTATTGGAAAACAAGGGTGCGCTCGACGCTCTTGGAAGAAGCAAAGCTCTAGTAAATCGTAGGTGGCTTAAGACTTTTGGTGTGCTATTAGTAAATGGAATCATTATACTTTTTGTAAGAGCCTTTTCTGATACTCTACTAGTACCTTTTGACGAAAGAATTTCTACAATCTTATCCGAAGTTATCGTATCTCTTGTAGCGCCAATAACAACGATCTCCACAACGCTGCTTTACTACTCAATGCTGTTCAAAGAAAAAGCACCTCAACCTACGACTCAAATTTCACAGCCTTCCGCTCAATAATGCTACTGAGCTTTGGAAGCAGGAACTAAACTCTTCCGAAAGCAACATGTATAAAGATTTTTAAAGCAAAAGAAAATTGTTAAGCGCATGGACAAAAATTTGTTTAGTTCCTCCGGAATTTGGGTTAGAGGTAACTTGCATGCTCATACCAAAAACTCAGATGGGCTACTGTCCCCTGAAGAAGTAATAGACTACTACTTTAGCCGTGGCTATGATTTCTTAGCCATTACCGACCATGAAAAAGTAACGACGGTAAAGTCTGAAAAACTAATACTTTTGCCTGGAAGCGAGATTTCGGTAGGAAAATGTCTTCTTGGAGACAGCTATCATATATTGGCTATAAACGTTGACAATAACGAAGCACTACAGAAGTACAAGAATGAATCAGTTCAAGCTCTCTTGGACTTTGTAAATAAAGAAAAATCGTTTACTATCGTTGCGCATCCATATTGGTCAAAGCTTACACATTCAGACTTACTTAACATAGAAGGATACATTGGAATCGAAGTATACAATGGAGGATGTGACATAGAAGTTGCAAAAGGTTTTTCAATGGTTCATTGGGACAATTTGCTTACTCAAGGAAAAAACGTCTATGGACTAGCAACTGATGATGCGCATTACTATGGAGATTTAGACTCAGCACGTGGATGGATAAATGTAAAGGTTAAAGAGAGAAGTGCAGAAGAAATATTATCCTCAATAAAGAAAGGAAACTTTTATTCCTCAAGTGGGCCAATCATAGAGTATCTCTCTTATAACGAAAATAAAGTTGAAATTAGAACGTCGCCAGTAGAAAGAGTGGACTTTGTTTCTGAGGGAGGTCGAGGCTTTAGTGTTTCTTTAGACACCTACAACAAAGTAAAACAAGCTAAAGACAAGGTAAGAATCTTAGGTAAAGTAGAGATAACTCATGAAAGAGAAAACGAGATAGCATATGTTGAGCTTGGTAACAGCAAGATAACTATAAAGACGGAAAGGGGAGGAATAATTTCAGTTGTTCTAGAAGGATTTAGCTTCAAGAAGTACTTTAGAGCTGAGATTACAGACCATAACGGTAAAAAAGCTTGGAGCAATCCAATACTTTTTTGATACTCTATTTGGCAAAGTCAAGAGACGCTTGTTCCTTAACATTCGTTATCAGTTGTTCATTTTATTTTTTATTTTGTTCCATTCGCTTTAAAAGCAATAGAACGTCAAAGTTAGTGGCTTCTGTAGGAAACTTAGCTTCATAAGCAAGCGTGATGTTTACTACGTTCTTACTGTTATCGTCAGAATTAAAACTCTAGGCTTTTTAGTCATAACAACTTCTAAGCTTGCAACAATTAAGGCTAATACTTAGAACGGGCTTATGAAATAAAAGTAGTCTACTTTAGCTTCTTAAAATTTTATATACCTTTACTTGTTGGCTAGAAGTTTATGGAAAACGAGAAGGTAAGAGGGTATGTAGTATCGCATACGCATTGGGATAGAGAGTGGTACCTTACGTTTCAAGAGTATAGAATGCGGTTGATAAAAGTTTTAGACAGAGTGATAAAGTACCTAAAGGAGGAGCCTGAATTTAGACATTTCATGCTAGATGGACAAACTTCTGCCTTGGAAGACTACTTAGAAGTTAGAAGTAACGCAAGAGAAGAGATAAGGGAATTAGTTGCAAGGGGTAAGCTGCTTATTGGTCCTTGGTTTACTCAACCAGATGAAGCACTCGCAAGCCCAGAGGCGTTAGTTAGAAACCTACTGATTGGACACAGAATAGCTGAGCAATTTGGACATGTAATGAAAGTGGGTTACTTACCAGATACTTTTGGGCATGTGGCACAAATACCACAAATACTGAGAGGGTTCAACATAGATAACGTTGTATTCATGCGTGGGCTAGGAGATGAAGGAGAAAGGCTTGGCTTTGAGTTCATATGGAAAGCTCCGAGTGGTGACAAGGTAACCGCAATACACCTAATAAATGGTTACTGCAACGCTAACATGATAGGAGCTGAAATAGCCTCGTACTCCACACAAATATGGGAAGCTCCAGTTGGATGGAAGTCAGTATTTCTGGACTTATACTACTCTGAACCAGAAGTTGATACAAAGGAGGCAATAGAAAGATTAGAACAAATGGCTAAGGGAATTCTTCCTACAACTAAGTCAAGGATTCTTCTCTTGATGAACGGTTGCGACCACATGCCACCTCAAAGAGGAATAACTGAAGTAATAAGAGAAGCAAACAATTCAGGAAAGTTTGAATTGAAACATGGAACTTTAGAAGAGTATATTAACGAAGTGGAGAAGTTCAAAGACAAAATGCTAGAATACGAAGGAGAACTGAGAGGCGCTAGGTTTCATCCTCTTTTAGTTTCCTCAATTTCAAGCAGAATGTACTTAAAGCAGATGAATTACCAAGCACAAGCAGTCTTAGAAAAGTATGCAGAACCACTTGCAACAATAGCAAAAATGTACGGCTTTGAGTATCCAACTATCCTTCTTCTAGAAGCATGGAAAGAAATTCTTAGAAACCATGCACATGACAGCATCTATGGAACTGGAATAGATCCACTTCATAAAGAAAACGAGACTAGGTTCCTAAAGGCAATTGAAATAGGAACCAACGTAGCTTATGATTCGATTAGATTCTTATCTAACTTGCTAAACTTTGAGGAAGACAAATACGCAGTAACAAGTTTGTTTGTGTTCAACCCTCACCCGTACTACTTAACAGAAAAAGTGTCTATGTTTTTACCAATAGAGAAAGGAAGCTACAAATGCATAGATGAGAAAGGCAACGAAACTAAAGCAATAGCTGAAAACGAAGAAATCTACTGGATTGCAGGAAAAAAACTTGAATTTGTAGCGAAAGACTTACCTCCAATGGGCTTTAAGCTCTACAGAGTATACAATGCAACTTCTAAATTTGAGAAAAGCAGTAGTGAGCCGTTCGTTATAGAGAATGAATACTTTAGGGTTTTTGCTGACCCTAAGAGAGGAGGAGCGTTAAAGGTTGAAGATAAAGAAAATGGAAAAGTACTTGAAGGCTTAAACGTATTTGTAGACGATGGGGACGTTGGAGATGAGTATAACTATTCGCCTCCAAAAGAGCTTGACAAAGTAGTAACAAGCGAAGAGAGCGAAGCAAGTATAGAAGTTCTAAGGTCAGAAGTAAAACAATCTTTTCGGATTAAAACGGTTATGAAAATTCCAAAATGTGCCGAAGGTCAGAAGAGGTCTAACGAACTAGTAGAAATTCCAGTCAACGTTTTAGTTGATTTGTTCAAAGGGAAGAGAAGAATAGACGTTAAGGTAAGCCTTGAAAATATAGCGGAAGACCATAGACTCAGAGTAAAGTTCAACTCTGGCTTAAAGACAGACTACTCCTACGCGGATAGCCAGTTTTATGTTCAGAAGAGGAGCATAAAGCCAACAAGCGAAGGAAAGAACTGGGTTGAGTCACCACCTACTACACATCCACAACTCTTTTGGGTCAACGTAAACGATGGAAGGTATGGCTTAACGGTAGCTTCAAAAGGCTTACCTGAGTATGAAGTTAAAGAAGAAGGGGGAGCAACAATCTACGTTACTTTGTTTAGAGCAGTTGGGTGGCTTTCCAGAGGAGACCTAGCTACAAGAAAGGGCCATGCTGGACCTCAGATAGCAACGCCTGAAGCGCAATGCAAGCGAAAATTCACTTTTGAATACTCAATAATTCCACACAAGGGCAATTGGTTTGACTCGAGAGCTTACAAAGAGGCGTACAGCTTTGCCTATCCTCCACTTTGCATAGTTCCCGTAAAAGGAAATGTAGAAACAAAGCAAAGCATTCTATCATCTTACCTGCAACTTGAACCAGACAACTTAGTGCTTACTGCTTTAAAGAAAGCTGAAGACAATGATTGGGTAGTTGCTAGGTTCTTCAATATCTCAAATGAAAATGCGGAGGCAAAAATTAGTACTGGGTTTAACTTTAGAGAAGCATGGAAAGCCAATTTAAACGAAGAACCGCTTGTTAAAGTAGCAAGCAACGGAAGAGAAGCGAAGATAAACGTAAAGCCATATGAAATAGTTACGATAGTCTTTAAGCTCTAGCCTTAAAAAATCACATCAAACTCTATCTTATATTTTTCACTTAACTCTTTAGCCTTCTTTTTTATCTCTTTATAGTAAAGGCTATTACTTTCTAGGTTTTCTCTTACTTCTTCTAATTTTCCAACTTCACTTAGCGTTGGAAGCAAGCTTTGCCATACACCAGGTCTTAAGTTAAGCTTGTCAACATAAATATAATCGGAAAACTCACGAACTTGTTCAACCAACCACTCGAAGTCACTTACTCCTGGAATCAAAGGACCTAGGAAGGCATAGGTAGTAACTCCATTTTCTTTTAGCTTCCTTAATGATTCTATTCTTTGACTTGTACTTGAAGCTCCTGGTTCGAAGAGCTTTGCCATTTCATCGTTCATCGTAATTGTAAATCCAACCTTTATTCGACTACCGAAGCTTTTAATTATGTCCATATCTCTTAAAACTAGACTGGACTTCGTTTGAATCACAACACTGAATCTTTCTTCACTAAGGAGCTCTTGTAGTACTTTTCTTGTAATTTGATATTTTTCCTCTAGAGGTTGGTAAGCATCTGTCGTAGAGCTAAGTATTATTTCTCCAGGTTTCTTTAGCTTTTTTTCAGTTGAAAGCAACTTTGGTAAGTTAACTTTTGCATAAACGAACTTCCCCCATTCGTTCATCTTTCTTCCGTAGAACCTTGAAACAAACCTTGCATAGCAGTACTTGCATGCATGCTGACAGCCCGCGTAGGGATTTATGCAGTAGTCTGTAATACCAGATTCACTTATTGCATTGTTCGTAGTTATTTCTTTCACTTCAAGGTTTTCCTTCTTATAGTTGTATAACACGCTTATGCCAATAGCCAAAAACAAACTTAAAAAGGTTTCCTTAAAGATTTTTAAAGCTTAATTTTGTTCATGAATCAATGCCAAATTTTGTAGACTTGATGGAATCCTGCCTCAAAAACATGCATGCTCCAGAACAACTCTTGAACCATAGCAAAGAGGTAGCTGAACTTATAAGAGAAGAAGTGAACAAAAGGATAAAAAGCTTAGAAAACGTCAGTACTAACGAAAATAAGTCTAACATTGAATTTTTAGCTGTTGACAGCAGTCGTGCAATAAGAGAGTTAATGGATGGCAGTTCTTTGGGAATTTTTAGAGCAATTGGCTTAACAAGCAACAAAAAGGAGTTTAGAGAGCTGGAAACTGAGTTCTTTTACCATTCGGGAAAAAGCAACCAGCTAAGATTCTACGAAAGTGCAAAGATGGAATATCTTGAGGCTAAAGTTATTTTAAATTACTTAAGAGAAGAAAGTTCAAAGGAAAGAGTTGTACTTGTAGACGGTTCAATGTTTGGAAGAATTTCGCATATACCAATAGAGCTACAGATATACGAAAGAGAGCTGTTCATGGTAGATTATATTAACACCTATAGAGAACTTTTTGAAGAAGCAAAAAAGAAAAACGTATTGCTTGTAGGCGTAAGCAAGGATTCGAGAGCATCTTTTTTAAAGCAAATAATACTTAAAGAGATGTTAAGAAAGCTAGTAACCGAAGAAGAAAACTTTGATGAGCGTCTTACAGAAAAGAGCCCTTCATATTTACAGAGCACCTTGGATAAGGTAAGGGATGAAAAAGTAAAGACTCAAGTGAAAATTATACTTAACCTTTACTTTAGAAGTATTCCTGATGTTTACTTCTTAAATAAGTTTTCTGAACTACAAAAATACTTTACTTTACCGATAGAACTTTCCTATGATATGATTTCTTCAAGGAGTTTAATTCGTATACTGAAAAGCGAAATTTCAAACGAAGATTACATTAGAATGCACTTCAGTAAGATGGGCAGAAGCTTAAGTGAAGAAAAGAATTTGGACTTAAACTTAACTTTAAACAACGTTAAAAACTATCCAACAATAGTTTCATTTTACTTAGTGCCAACAAAAAATGATTCTCCAATTAGAGTAGATGTTCCATCTTACTGCTTTGGACTTAACCACAAGCTTGAAGATCTAGTAACCTCAGGATTTTTAAACGTAGACGAAGAGAAACTAAGTAACGTCATTTCAAGCCTTCTAGAGCAATATGCAGGTTACAAGAACTACAATGTTTTACTTAAAAGAGCAGATGAAAAAGTTAAGCTTTCAAACTATGTTGTGGACAGCGTTTATCTTCAAATCATCGAAAAAAAGCTTGGAATAATTTTGCTTCCGGGAAGGGATTACAGACGTGTTAGGCTTCTCTAAGAAGTTTAACTTACTTTGTTCAGAAAAATAGATAAAAATTTAAACTTTAAAATTGGTACTATGAGCGATCTTGTACTAGGGAGGGATTATAAAC
>JAAOZO010000030.1 GCA_011605715.1 Nitrososphaerota archaeon
AAAAACTTTTTATTCAACGATTTTCTTCTTTGTTCGATGCCCGGAGTATTTTCCTTTGGAAGAGTTAACGTTGACATTGTCTTTAGGATAAGAGAAAGTAAGGTAGTAAGAGGAGCAAGGCACGTAATAGAAGAAGTTACTACAAGAGGGGGAGGTTCAGGTGCAAATACAGCAATTGCAGCTTCAAGATTTTTGGGAGACGTTGAAAAGGTTTACTTGGTAGGTTGTGTAGGCGATGATCAGGAGGGCAAATCACAAATCGAGGAGTTAAGAAAAGAAAACATTGATTTAAGCTTTATGAAAGTCGCTGAAGACGAACTAACTGGGAGAGCTTACGTTGTGCTAGATGGAGAAAATGAATCAACAATTTTTTCTTTTACTGGAGCAAATGAAAAACTAACTAAAGAAGACCTCTTGAGGAGCGGCTTACAGGATAAGCTAAACTATGCTAGTGCAATAGTAGTTACTAACGTATCAAGAACCCTTGCGTTTGATTTACTCACGATGATAAAAAGCCTTAAAACTAAGGTTTTTGTAGACCCTGGAAAGTCATTTCTTTCTTTCAAAGAAGATATAGTTAAGTTCTTTCCACTTAACTCATACTACTTACCAAACTTGTACGAATTTCTTGAAGTTATGAACTCTAATTCTAGATTTTTAACTAAAAGCGTTGAGGAGCTTTTGAACGTTAGACCAGACTTAAAGCTAGTTCTCAAGCTTGGTTATAAGGGTGCTGTTTACATAGAAAAAGAATCGAATGAGCTACTTTATGTTAATGCAGTACCTTTAGCTAAGCTTGGCCTAAAAATTGTAGACCTCACTGGTTGCGGTGACACTTTTACAGGAGTACTAACTGCATCTTTAGCTGAAAAAAGCGACGTAGAGCAAGCCTTAGTTTACTCTTCAGTTGCTGCAGGACTAAAGGCAACAAAGTATGGTGCAAGAGCTTCTCCTAGGAGAGAAGAAATTGAAAATTTTATAAAAAAATACAATGACGTTATAAAAGTAAAAAGGATTGACGTAAAGGGACTAAAGAGGATTCTAAGAAGCTAGAAACAAATAGATTTATAAGTCGCCTTTGCCATATAAAAATGAGCTTCTGATGAAGGGAAAGAAGCTCAAGGGAATCTACGACGAAATAGAGGACTTTTTAGATTTCGAGACTTCTCCTAAAAGTACCAAAGGCTACACTGTCTTCGTAACTACCGACTCGCATGGAAGAAAGATTGTTAGGGTTAATCTTAGGGGAAACGTGAACAAAGAGGAAGTAAGAAAAGAAATTATGAGAGATTATCCAAATGCAAAGATAATTGGTCTTGACAAAGAGCCTTTAGAAGAAGTTGAAGAGAAGGGAGGGGCTGTTTAAAGTCTCTTCCCTTTTTGTTTTTTTAGTTTATTATTTTTTTATACACTATGATTAACACAACACCTTAATTCCTCGAATCCTTTGGATAAAAAGGCTGTTGCAGTTAAGATTACGCTAGCGTGCCAGGTTCAGAAGCTTCCAACAGAATCGCAACTCTCTTCTAAGAGACGCATGTCAGTGTAAGCCTCTACAAAAATTGCAGACTTCTACTGAAAGAGATTTTATAGCTCTATAAACCAAGACCAGTTCTTGTCATGCTCGTCAAACAATGCTAAGATTTCAGGCAACTACCATTTTTCATTAAATTCATCCTCCTGCTAACTTAATTTAATTAACTTAAATAAAGAAGCAAGAAGTAAAATAGAAGAAATAATTAGACCTTCTCCAGTTGCAAATCTAACTTCAAATTCCTTAAAGTAAGCTCGAGTGTGCTTCTTCTTACTTAAGCTAACTTTTGGAATTAAGGAAAAAGAACTGCCAAACTTTATGTTGAAGTTAAACGAAATTGAGAGTTCATCTTTAACCATTGGCCATAACGCTAAAGTATAGCCTCCCAAAGTGTCCAAGAGAACGTGAGAAGTAAAGGAAAAGTAAACTGCAAGAAAAACTAATGAAATCTGAACATTGAAGGAATAAATAAGCAAAGCTAGGAACAAGATTGGAAGGTAAACTAGAAAAGAATGGGTTGCAGACCTATGAACTTTAAAGAAAACGTCGAAGTCTGGGAGTAAGGCAAGGAAAGAAAGTAAGAAACAATAGGGTAAGTTGAAGCCTAAAAAAGAAAAAATGAAAAATGGAATTGAAAAGTGCAACGATGGTTCCAACTTACCTTCTCCTTCTTTTAAGTTACTATAAGTTTATTAACGTTTATTTACAGTAGCTAGAGTTTACATTATAAGGAAAAGATACTCTTCGTAAGATAGAATTACTTTAGGAAGAAATTAATTAGTATATAAATAGCTAGCGCACCAACTATTAAGCCAAAAACAAAAGAGCCAATCCTTAATGAGAGACTTAAGCTTTCCCTTAGAGACTGCCAGCTTAAAGTTAAAGACCTGCTAAAAAGTAAAGATGGAGAAGTTTAGCACTATAGGTTACTAGAGAATAGTAACACGGTTCCTATTAAGAAAGAT
This sequence comes from Nitrososphaerota archaeon, assembly GCA_011605715.1. Taxonomy (GTDB): domain Archaea; phylum Thermoproteota; class EX4484-205; order EX4484-205; family JAAOZO01; genus JAAOZO01. The sequence continues at coordinate 2,500 of JAAOZO010000030.1, forward strand.
GGACAGAGTCGTAAGTGGCCTTAAGTTGCCAGTCTTGCTCCCAAAGGAAAAACATAAATAGTAAAACTTTACTCTTTAGCTTTATGAGTAAGAGTATTTCCATTGATGTTCCAGAAGAGATTTGGATTCTTGTCTCAAAAGACGAGCTACTTAAAAAAGCGATGGAACGTATTGCTGTTGAAGAATTCAGAAAACTTTTGTTGAAGTATTTTGTAGCAGAAGAGATCACTGGAGTTGTAGACGAAAAAGAAATAGTTAGAATAGATGATGAACTGAAGGAAAAAACATGGAGAGAATTAAAACAGAAATGGAAGTTATAATCGATAGTAACAAAATAATTTCTGCAGTAGTAAGCAAAGGAATCGTTAGAAGGATTGTTATATTTCAGGTATAAACTTTTACGCACCTGAAGAATTAGTGGAAGAAATCAAGAAGCATAGAGAAGAAATATGTAAGCGCATAGGTTAAAAACTGAATCTTTCAGCTTTATCTTAGAAGAATTAATACTTCCAAAGTTAAACATTGTTGAGGAATCCAAGTACGCCGACAAAATTTCAGAAGCCTATACAGTATCTAAAAAGTTCGACGAAAAGGACACACCTTTTGTTGCACTAGCTTTAAAGTTAAAGACACCTATATGGACAAATGACAAATCAATGATAGAATATGGTATTAAGTCACACGCATACTTAGCTGTGGATACCGAGACTTTAATAAAAGCTTTAAAAAGAGAACTAGAATTAAGTGATTGGACTACGATTAGAAAAGAACTCAAAGTAAAGTATGGCTTATGAACCTATTCTAAGAAAATACTTGGCTTTCTAGGACTAAAAGATTCCTAAGACGCAAGAAGTAGAATTTTGAGGGCTGTTGACGAGGTTCTTGCAATCACTGCTGTAATTTTCAAATCATTTAACCTATTTTTAATTAAAGGTTGCAAACCTTCACGATATCCTCAAAATCACTGGACAATAGTTCTTCCTGTCAGTTTATGCTTATAGCTACTATTAAAAGGTCTAATAATCCCTTTGGGTTTTCCAGTTTCCTCAACTTAATCTGGAGTTCAAGGGCAAGTAGGATATCCTTCCTTGGATCAAAAATATTACCGCTGAATTTAGCATAACTCAATACTAAAGAGTTCTACCAAAAAAATCTAAGTGGAAATATTTTTTGGGCTTTATGGAAGTTTGTAGAAGTTTAAGTCTTGTTCATAGAACTTACGATTTTGAGGTTGCTTAACTTATTTCATTTATTTAACTAAGAGGAAGTAATTAAAACAATTCAAAACTTAAAGTTACAGCATGGAGCTTAAGTTAACAGAGCAGCTCAGGAGTAAGCGTAGCTCTAAGCCTTAAGTTGGCAATCTCCAATATTAAAGTTCTACTGAAATCAAGTTCCTTAAAGTTTGAAAAGTTTTTATTCTTCAATATTAAAAACATAATTAAAAGTTGACATGAACTCAAGAGAGAGATTCCTAAGAGCTTTAGCTAGAAAGCAGCCGGATAGAGTCCCAATCTGGGAGCTGATAATAAATGAGCCAGTGATAAGCAGCTTACTTCCAGGAAAAAGTTACGCTGACTTTGTTGAGTGGATTGACTTAGATGGCATTACAACTGGAGAGGATCAAATTTACAGAAAGGAAGGAGAATACTTAGTGGACGAGTGGGGAATAAGATGGAAGGTTAATGCTTCTGGAATAAGTTATCCTTCAGGTGGGCCAATAAAAGAACCAAGTGACTTAGAAAACTACAAGCCTCCAGACCCAGAGGCAGAGCATAGGCTAAGGACTCTAGAGGCTTACGTTGATAGGTTTAAAGGAGAAAGGGCAATAGTTTTCCTTAGCCATGAAACTTTTGAGTTCTCTCACTACTTGTTAGGAGGCATGCAGAATCTCTTTTCTTATTACTACAAGAATCCAAGCTTTGTTCATAAGCTAAGTGAAATAATCTCAGAGTACAAGTGTAGAGTAATGCAGCGTGCTGTAAAGGTTGGAGCAGACGTTCTTCTAACTGGCGATGACTATGCAAACAGGAAGGCTCCATTGATGAGTCCAAGGCAATTCAAAGAATTTGTACTTCCTTACTTAAGGAAGGCTGTTGAAAATTCAAAGAAGCTTGGAGTTCCATTCATAAAGCACACGGATGGAAACCTTTGGCCTATATTAGAAATGATCGTAGGTGCTGGAATAGATGCCCTTGACCCAAACGAACCAATTGCAGGAATGGACATAGGAGAAGTAAAGAAAAAGTACGGAAGTAAGATAGCTGTAGTTGGAAACGTAGACTGCTCCTACGTTCTTACGATGGGAAGCGAAAAGGAAGTTGAAGATGCAGTGAAAGAGACGATAGCAAAGGCTTCCCCAGGAGGTGGTCACATAATGGCTTCAAGCAACAGTATACATCCAGCTGTTAAACCTTCAAACTACTTGGCGATGGTTAAGCTTACAAAAAAGTATGGAGTTTATCCAATCGACGAGAAGTTGATTGAAGAGTACAAGAACAAGAATTACATAGCTAAGTACCTAGATTAAGCTAATTTTAAATACGAAGCAACTTCGCTGGAGTAAAGCTTAATAAAAAAGAAACGTCACTTATGCTTATGGAATTACTTGGAGTATGTGCTTCTCCACATCCTGAAGGAATAAGCTCAAAAATAATGAGAAAAATTCTAGAAGGGGCAAAAGAAGAAAATGCAGAAGTAAAAGAAGTAATGCTTTCGAAAGTAAAGCTAGAACCTTGCAAAGGCTGCTACGATGCAAAATGTTGGAGTAGCATGACATGCAACGTAGAAGATGATGCAATTAAAATTAGAGAAGAACTCAATGAGTGCGACGGACTAGTTTTTGTAGCTCCTGTTTACTTTTTATCTCTTAATGGCTTAGCAAAAAACTTTATAGACAGAATGAGGAACTATGCAAAAGAAACAAAACCTTCCATAGTAGTAACTGTTGCCGGAGGCACTGGAAAAGGCTGTATTTTAGCTCTACAAGAAGCCTGTAGATGGCTGACACTAATAAACTTTTTTCCTATTGTTGCAGAACCAGTTACAAGGTACAACTTGGATGCAGTTTTAACAGTTGCAAACAATTGGGGAAGGAAGTTAGTTAAAAGTGTTGATAAAGTAAAAAGGCTTAAAAACTTGTATGAAAAAGTTCTGGCATACGAAGAGCTACCTTACATGAAGTATAGTTTAGTTGATGAGCTTATGTACCTTTCTGAAGTTGAGATTTCAGCAATAAGTCATAAGGGAAAACATGAGCTAGTGGACGACTTAAGCAGGAAACTTGAAGAAGCAAAAGCCTTGATGAGCATAGCAAAGTTTGAAGAAGCATTAAAGTACATAGTGGAAGTTCAAGAAAGTGCTATGAAAATATTTAATGAGCTAAATCAAAGTTCATAGAAAACTAAGTTCCTAGCACTAGAGTTTGGAACCTTGTTAACTTATCTTCTGAAAACATTAGAAAAACTTTTGGCTATTGTTTTTTATGCTTAAATTATGAGTTGTTTACTTTCTAGGAGGTACTCTATGCTTTCTTGGTATATTTCTTCTGTTGTGTAGCGCGGCTGATAGCCCAATACACTTTGAGCCTTCTCTATACTAACACAAGGAGAATGGATAACGTGGTCTTTCATAATTTCAAAAGCATTTTCATCCATAACTTCTGACATCTTTTGCAGAGGAACAAATTTAAGGTTTGGCTTTTTTCCAAAGAGAGAAGCTACAAACTCATTACAAGACACAAGTGTCATCGCATACGGTGCGGCTACACTAAAAGATTCTCCTATTGCTGCTTTTCGGTGCAGAATTGCAAGTTCAAAGATCTGAGCTACATCGTCAGCATGCACATGGTGAAGAGTTGTGAGACCATTGTCTGGCAAGTATACAACGTCTCCATGTGCTAAGCTTCTGTAAATGCCTACGCCATTCCTTGTACCCTGCGGGTCTATTGGAAGCCATTTCTTACCTGAAATATGGCCTGGATGAATAACTGTAGCTGGAAAACCTTCCTTCTTGTATTTTTCCATAAGTTCAGATTCAATCTTTGCCTTCATTTTGCCATACTCTGTTATTGGTTTTCGAGGATAGTATTCTTTGTAGGGCACTCTAGAGCTTGGCCCATACGACCATATCGTACCACAATGAATGAAATGAGATACGTGATCCTTAACGCTTTCAACTACAATTCTATTCTGCTCTGGAGTATAAGCAATTAAGTCAATTACTACGTCAGCATCAACTTCAGACATACGTTTTTGCCATTTTCCGTTCTTTTCTTCAGCTTGTCTATCTGCAATGATCCATTCAACTTCGTTCCATAACATGCTTGTGCTAGCTTCAGCGTAGTATGGCCTTGGATTTCTAGCTAAAACTTGCACCTCGTACCCACGCAAAAGCAAACGAGGAACTAGATAACTTCCAATGTGTCCAGTTCCTCCAATCACAAGGACCTTCATCTTTCTTCAGACAATGAAGTACTACAAAAGTTAAAAAGATTTTCGTTACTAATTTACGAAGAGTTAATTTTTAGAAACACACCTCTAAGGAAGAGCCACAGGCGACTTAACCTTTGAAGACTTTTCTGCCGCCTCAATTACTGCAATTACTTTCCTCGTCTCTTCAGGCTTAACGATCAATTCTTTGCCTTCTCTTAAATGCTCAGAGATGTTCGTGTAGAATAAACTGTAGTCAGTCTTCTTTGATCCAACTAAAGTTTCAAAATTTCTGTTCTGAAAGTTAACATAAAGTTTAAAGTTTCCTCCTCCAATGTCTAAGATTCCACCTTTAGTTCCAAGTATTCTCCACCTTGGTTTTTGAACTATCGCTATATTTGATATCTGAACGTTAGCAATTACACCGTTCTTAAATCTTATGAGCGCTTCAGTGTGGTCTTCGTTGGTTACATCGTTCCAAACGAGCTTATAGAAGTAACCACTAACGTCAATTACTTCGTCTTTTACTAAGTTTAAAACCCAATCTACAACGTGAGCACCCCAATCGTACATTGCACCACCTGAAATCTTCTTGTCAGACCTCCACCAATGACCAGGATGAGCGTATCCTCCAAGGAATACTTCTATATGAAAGACTTCGCCTATGATTCCACTTTCAATTATTTCTTTTAAGGTTAAAAAGTCTCCATCTAATCTACGGTTGTGAAAGACTGTCAGCATTACGTTGTTCTCTTTAGCAGCCTTTATCATCTCATCAGCTTCTTTAGTCGTTATGCACATTGGCTTTTCAACGATTACATGCTTCTTGGAGTTTATTGCCTTTAATGCAAGAGGAGCATGAGTATTATGAGGGGTTACGATGGTAACAAGGTCTACGTCTTTGTTTTCAAGCAGGTCGTCGACGTTTTTATAAGTTGCTATGCCTGGAAAATCTTTTTTAGCAGCTTCTAGTCTTGATTCGTCTACGTCTGCTACTGCAACAAGTTTTAGTCCACTCGTTTTGCTTATCATGTCCGCATGGAATTTCCCCATGTTAAATGAAGGACCATAACCAACTACTGCGCAATTTATTACATCCTTGCTCATGAAGAAGAGTACAAGAGCTTAAGGATATTTAAGTTTTTAGTGAAAAGGTAACAGTTAACTAAAGCTTCGTAGACTATCAACTTAAGGTCTCATGATGCTTTGTTTTTCTCTATGAATAAAACTAAAAGTTTCTATACTCTACTACTTAATTTTCACTTGCAAAGCTATGAAACTTCTTTTCTTCAATTTTACCTTTTGAAAGCAATTTACTAACTTCTAAAGAACTATTTTTCTAATTGCTTCTCTACTTATGTTATAAGCTAGCTCTTGGAAAAAGTTTATGTGTGCCATGGTGGGAATAAAGTGGGAAAAATGGACAAGCCATTGTTGAACGTAAAGGAAGAATTCTAATACCAAAGGAAATTCGCGAAAAAAATAGGTTTACAAGCTGGAAGAAAGGTTAGAATAAAAGTAGATAAAGAAAAAGTCATCGTCACTCCTCTGATTTCACCTGAAGAGTTTATAGAAGAAATGGAAGGTTGCATTAAAGAAGGAACTCCAACTATAGATCCTTTAAAGCTTAAGGAAATGTGGGAGAATAAAGAAAAGTAAAGGGAACTAAAAGTGATATTCGTAGACTCCAACATGTGGTGCTATTGTTTTGACCAACGCCTACCTGAATATGAGTATATACGTGAACCGATGCAAAAAATTATAAAGTCTGAATAAATTGTTAGTAATACCGTTGCGGTCATGGAGGTGGCACACTACATTGTGAGACGCTTTACTGAAAAAAATTGCTCGTAAGAAAACAGACTACCTCACAAAAATTAGAAAACATGAAAATTGTAGACTTCGATAGACAAACGATGACAGAAGCGTTAGAAGGTCTTATTGAATATGCATATAGTTTAGGAGGAAGAGATGCCACAGTGATAGCTACTCTTAAGTTGCAAAACATAAAGAAAATTTTATCCCATGATGAAGTTTTTAAACGCATGTCAAGGAGGCTTAAATTAGAAGTCGCGGATCCCATACCAATAAACTCAAAAATTTATTGAAAATAATTCGGCAATCTAAAACTGCTATTTCATTCTGCCTCACTTTGAAAGTGAGACCTTCTTAGCTAACTGAAGAAAAAATAACATTTGACGACAGAGTTTATGAGGCTAAAGCATAGTATGACAAAGATGCGTCATCTACTCTAACGACTTCCTCAGCCTCGGTGGTTATGTCAAACTAATAAATGCTTAAGACGAATGACCGTGAAATATTTTGAAAAAGGAGGCTTAAAGATCCTATGTAACCCTCTTCCCCCTGTTCAGTAGGATTTGCGATCTAATATCTCCGTATGAAAATAAGGAGTTAAAATAGGCTTTTAATTAACCTAAGCACACATCAGTCAATGTTTTAATCCGTGATTCTCTTCAAAACTATTTCACACACTTTATCTCCTTTACTTCTTCTCTTCAAAACGGAATAACGAATATTTTTGTTTATCCCTGTCACGAGACCGATCTCATATTGGTCTGTTAAGGCACATAATTCAGGTGTCCAATTCTTCTTATTTTTCCATAGGCATTCAGTTGCATGGATCACCACCTCATCTTTTTTCTCCATTACTATCTCGTTTCTTATGCCGAAGATATTGTTTGTCGCTAAAATCGCGATTGCGCATCCATGTAGATCTCTACTTATCCCCAATGTGTTAACAACTTCTTCTGCATCACTCAACCCCCATTCATAAAGCAGGCTAGCCAGCTTTCTTCTATCCTCCGCATTAAGCATGCGATGCACACCGATAAACAAACTTCCAATAGCGCTCACACTTTTCTTCCACCTCATCTTCACGGGGATAAGATCGTTTCTTGCAATAAACTCGATTAATTTGCTTTTAATATCCATGTTATCCCATGTGAGATTTTTGTGGCTTTTAAATCTTTAGGCTTTACCACTGGAAGAAACTGTTGCACGTGTTAAAAACTTAAAGTCTGAAGAAATTGTTTGCAACACTATTATAATCATAGAGGTGGTAGCATAGTACGACAAAGATGTTATGAAAAATGAGCAAATTACTTTGATTTTGATATAGAAGTAAATTGCCAAAGAAAGATTTAAATAGATATTAGTACTTGTAAGCTTCATAAAAACTAAATAAGTGAAATTAAATGAGTTCAAAGTCGGTTGAAGAAAGGATTTCTTTTCTTGAAGGAAAGGTTGATGGTAGCTTAGAGCATATCAACAAGAGACTTGATGGATTAGAAAGAAAGATCGAGGTTTTAGATAAGAAAATCGATAGTCAGTTTAGATGGATAGTTGGGGAAATATTAGCGATAATAATATCGTGGCTAATTCCAATAGTACTGAAGATATACTTTCCTTAGAAAGTTTATAAACCTTAAGGAACTACTTTTAATTTATTTTTAACTTTAAATCTTATTTTAGAAGGTCTTCCAACTTCTCGTTTGGATAAAATCTTATAAGGTCTAAAGCTTCCACAATGCCTTTTATGAACATTCTAGTTTTATCCTTCGGTACTCTCCTTAGAATGTTTTTTTGTTCAATCTTAAAGTCGTACGCGTACTCATAAAAACGAACGACGCTTTTTGAGATTTCATCAAGGTATTTTTCACCAAGGTTTTTAATCTCTATCCTTCTTAACGCATTAAGAGGTTCCTTGTCTAAGATGTTGTACGAAGGCGCGAAAGCAAATATGAGTTTAATGTTTGTTGGAGCTCTCCATAAGTAGCGTAAGTAAGGAAAATGACCGCCATACTGTAAACCAGTTTTCTCCCCCAAGTAGATTTTTCCACCGTATGGAGAAACAAAAAATGGAGTTATGTTCTCTTCCAATAGTTCTGTTTTGTTACTCGCCATGAGTAAAATTCCTTTAAGAAAGTTCCAGCTCTTGTCATTTTGATAAGAAGAGTACCAAAAAGAATCAACAGTTTCTGCTTCATCGAACAATATAACAAAACCATTTAATCCAAGAATGTTTCTTGAGGCCCACCCAATTCCACTAAGGATGTTGCAGTAGATATTGGCAGAAGTTGAGTAATCAAACATAGGAGGATTCCCAACTATTTGCTTTCCTTCTATCCATTCAAACGAATACTCACTTTCTACTCCCTCTTTTAGCTCACTTATTATTGCGCCAAGGTACTGATGATTTTCAAGCTCATAGTATTTACTACTTTCTGCAATCTCTTTCAAGAAATCTCTAAAAGTTCCATTTTTTGTTCCAAATCTAAATGAATTTATTATTGCTTCGTATACTCTTTTAGGCTTATGGAAGGGAAGCTCATTTGGATCAAGCTCTACGATTGAAACTGCCCAGTTACTTTTAAGTAAGGACGAATAAAGGTACTCCAGCAAGTGTGTCTTTCCTACTCCATACTCTCCAACCAATACTAAGGAACTTTCATTTTCATTTTCCAACCAAGATTTAATTTGCTCTATTTCCTTAGCTCTTCCAAACGTAAATTCTTCAACATGCTTTTGCGGTACAATACCTAACCTTAAAGCTTCAATTATCTTTCTTGCTTCAAGTTTTTCTTTTGACAAGCGTTGCACCACCTACCTTAGTTAACGATAAAATGTTGGTGAACAAATCAACATCTCTAAAGCTCAACGTCCTTCCTAGAAACAGGTTTTTTGGTTTGCCTCATAACGTGAAAAGCTTTAACTATGCTTTGAACAAAAAGCCTTTTGTAGCCTACTTCAAACTTTTTTTCGTAGACAACATGAGACACCTCTTCTATTGTTTTTTCTAAGTCACTGTAGTTAAACTTTACCCCATACGCTACTTCGTATATCTTTGCTAACTTTCTTCCAATTTCCTTTAAGCTTTCAACAGAATCTGAAGGAATCTTTTCAAGATAAATCTTTACTCCAGTTGGATTAAGTTTTGAGTTAAATACTGTAGCTGTCCTTTGCCGTAGCGCTTCGTAAACTAAAGCTCTACCCTCAAGGAAGTTTTCGTCTGGAACAGCATAGAACCACATCGTGTTTTTAAAGTTGTCGTGACCGCACTCGTCTATCAGCTCTCTTAGGTTGTTTAAAAGCAAGCCAACTTGCTTTGAAGACATACTTGGAATTTGCTCAGCTTCGTCAAAGAGAACAACTATGCCTGAAAAGCCTATATCTCTTATCCATTGTGCTAATGAACGAATCATCTTAAATGCAGTACTCTTGTCTATTCTTTCAAATATGCCATAACGCTTCAGTAGGTCTTTTGGAGGATTCTCACCTTTAAGCCACTGAACAACCAAAGAAAGGTCTTCGTAACGCTTCTCAGCAGTACTTAGAAAAGCTTCCTTCATTGCATTTCTAAAGCTTGTGCTTTCATATGGGCTTAGCGATGAAGCGTAACTCATTAAGCCTTCCCAAATTGAGCCTTCAGATAATTTTTCTGCCTTTTCTTTTAGTTCGTTATACTTCTTCGAATACCAGAAGCTTATCAGGGATTCAATTCCTCTTCTGTAACCATGAACCAGTTCTTCTGAACTTTGCGGATACGCTAAATTTGCTACAATCTCCTTGTATATTTTTTCTAAAGCATAAAATGGAGAATGTTCTGGACTTAGCACAACATAAGAAACAATGAAGTTGTACTTCCAAGCCAATGCTCTTACACAGTATAGAAAATGAGTCTTACCACTTCCATAGTTACCAATTACAAGCTTAAATGAAGAACCACCTTCTCTTATGAAGCTTCTGAGGTAGTCGTCTTCTAAAGTTCTAAGGTAATCATCTAATCCTACCGTAAAGTACTGAAACCCAAACTCAGGAGGAGTTCCTTGGCCTCCAACAGTTTCGATTATTTTTCTTGCAACAACAGGAGTTAATGCTTCTTCGTTAACTTTAGGGTTACTCATTGTTTGCACCTCTAAGTCTTAAATGCGAAATATAAGTACCAACACCTTCATCGTTTGTTGGAACCCAAAGAAAGTCTTTCTTTTTTCTTGTGTAAGCACGTGTAGCAGTAATTAGCTCAAGTTCGTGCTCATTTATCTTCCTTTCTTTTAGCCTGTAAAGGTCGTAACTAAAGAAGACTCTTCCATAGTGAGTGCAGTTTTCTTTAGCTATGTTTCGAACTAGAATAGTATACTCAAGTAATACGCTTGTTATAGGTAAAGGGTCTTCGAGCTTTTTATTTTCCTTATTGGCAACTGTTTCACAGGCTTTGTATAAATTAAACAAGAAAGCCTTTTCAACAAACTCACGTTTGGTAATTAAGTTGTGTAGCTCAAATAGTTTTTGAGCTACTCTTTTAGGAGAAAGACTACAAACCTTTAACTTTTCTTGCTTAGGGCCAAACCATATTGTAACACTACTCTTATCGAAATTTACTTCTAGAGTATAAAAAGAAGACTTTAGTAAAGGGTAATGACCTTCTAACCTAAAACCTACTTGCTTTAACTCTTCCTCTAGCTCTTTTCCAAAAGTTTTCCTACTAAGTGCTTCAAGTCCTAATACTCTTTGCTCCACTAACTTAATGTATTGAGCAACGCTAGTTTTTGAAACATCAGATTCTTCAGTTCTTAATGCTTTTTCTACCTTTTTTAGTTCTTGTTTAAGCTTACCTAGGTTTTCTAGAGGATCTTTACTGAGAAGCTTTTCAAGCTTTCTAAGCGAAGGCTCATGATGTCTTAAGCTATCTGGCAGTTTTGGAAGAGTGATAGTAAGTTCACTTTTATCTTCCATAAATTATCTTTTACCCTTTAACTTAGAGGATATTTAAATATTATTTTATGATAAAAAACATAGTTATATTCTTCTAAAGTACATATGAAATAACTCTATCAAATTAAGGTTTCTTCTACGTTAAGCGACTTTCAAAAAAGAACAAAGAGTGAAAAATCAAAAAGCTCATCAGTTTTAAATTATGTATAGACTTCTGTAAAGTAAAAGTAAACTTTTGTAAGCTTTTCTATTAAGAAGAAGCTTTGTAGATGCTAAAGTTCTAGCTTTCTTGTAAAAGACATTTACTTGCCTTAGTATGTTCTTTCTCCAGCTCTTATTGGCCATACCCATCCATACGATGCCCTCTCTACGCCTTTCTCTTTAAGCTCGCTTAGAAGCTTCTCTTTAGAACTTTGCAAAAAGTTTTTAGGATCATACAAGACAATACCCTCTACTATCGCGTTGAGGAACCAGCCACTTTTAGATTTAACATGAATCTCGAATTCCTCGGGGGTCATGTATATTACTTGAATTATGCTTGGTAGTTTTAGTCTTACTACAAGTTTTGAAATCATGGGTATTCTCTCTTGAAGCTTTGGAAGACCCTCTACTACAAGTATTAGATCAACATCGCTTTCTGCTGAAGAAAGAGGCTTTGCAGTTCCTCTTGCCACAGAACCAAACAAAAGTATCCCTACCACTCTTTCATTGAAAACATCTAATATTTTCTCTAAATATTGTTCTATAAGTTCTCGATATTCGACGTCTTTAATCTTATCCAAGTTTTCTAGACGCATCCTCAACTACACCTCTCAATTACTCAACTACTGTTGAAAGATCTGCAGGTAAATCCTTAAACTCGCAAAAAAACTTTATCACATTGCTTAAACTTTCTATCGCCAATTCAAGAAGTTCCTTTGCTACTTCTTTTGTGTAAACTTCTGAAGGCATGATTATCCTCTCTTCAGTTTCCCAACTATACCTTGGCATAGAGCCTTGCGCTTCAAGAGATGAAGCATAAGAAATTATTAGTGTTAAATATGCTATTTGTTCCTTATTTAAGTTAAGTTTTTTTAACCTTTCCTTATCTGAAATAAGCTTCCCTACTAGAACACTGGGGAAATGCGTTTTCTCGAACTCTACTCCTAAGAAGCTTAAGATTGATTTACAAGCATCTTCAACTGATAGCTGAGTTCTGAACACAGCATCAGAATAGTCTCCGTCTGAATATCTTGCTAAGCCTCTTCTTAAGTCATCTAAACTCATTTTTAGTCTGTCTCTTGCTTTACTATAATTGTTCAACCTGATAGGTAAAAAGCATCTAGAAGAATATAAAGTTTACGAAACAGCTTGCTTTGTTAGCTTAAGATCTATAGATAGTAGCTCCATAAAAATAAGGTTTTATTGAGCAATTGTTGAGAAGAGTCGTCATGTCACAGAGCTAAGAAGTTTTTCTTCTAACAATTATGGGAGAGCATTCATTTTCGAACTACTAGAAGTAAATTTACCCTCAAGTTTACATAAGTTAATACAGTTGTTATTACTTTATGAAAAATGCGACTTCATCAGTTTTACTTCCAGAATTAATTCTTTTCCAAAAATAAGCGTTATAGTTTTCTTTGTTAATATTTTCAGACCTTTTGCTACATTTAAAGGAGCTGAAAATTCAATCTACCTTTACTGAAGGTTGCTATTTTAGTATAGCCAAAATTTTTTATGTAGTTAACAATAACATCGTAACCATAATCTATTTCTTCTAAAGAATGCGCATCAGTTCCTATTGTTACTGGAACTTCAAGCCGCTTACACTCTTGCATTATCCTTGCAGATGGGTACAAGGATCTTATAGGTTGCCTTAACCCTCGTGAAGAAACTTCAACTGCCATGCTTTGCTTCTTAACTGAAGTTAAAACCTTAGTTTCTTCCACTGCACCATTTGTTGGAGTATAGCCCCAAATTCTCACTATATCCATGTGACCAACTATGTTGAACAGTCCAGTTTCAACTGCTTTCCTAACTAACGACATGTAAGCAGAATAAAATTTGTCAAATCCATTTTTCTTTACTTCTTCCTCAACCTTAAACTTTTGCGAACTACAGTCTATACAGATACCTTTAACAAAATGAACACTTCCTATTAAAAGATCAAAGTCGTAACTGTAGCTACTTAAAATTTCTTCAATTAATTTCTCGCTTTCTGGAAAGTAATCAACTTCTAATCCCAATCTTACTGAGATTTTGTCGTTGTACTTAACTTCTAGTTGCTTAATTAAGCTTACGTACTCTTCAAGCCTAGTTAAATTTAGGATATGCTTGCTTGTAGTTAAACTAACTTCTTGGTTCTTGCTCTCAGGAAAAATGGTTAAGTGGTCGGTAAAGGCAATTTCATTGAATCCCCTTTCAATTGCTTTTTCAACGTATTCTTGAGGAGTAGTAGTTCCATCACTAAAAGTAGTATGGATATGGTAGTTTACCTTCATTTGAGCCCTTCAGAAAACGAAAATACTTAAAAGCTTTACTTATTCTATGGTGCTATATTTTCTAGCTCAACAACTTCATTTACTATTGCAGGACAAATTCTTTCAACACCTTCGTAGTGTGAAATTTGCTCGTGAACTTTTTCTAGTTCATTCATGTTTTCGCAAACTATTTCTGCAACTAGGTCATGGTCTCCAGAAGTTAAGTAAAGAGAAACTACTTTTTTGGTGCTTTTAAGACTCTTCATAACGCTTATTAGGTGCTCGGGTTTTACGTCGATTCCAGTAAAGGAGCAAGCCATGTTCACTTTCTTGTAGTCAACGATCGCACGATAGCCAACTATGATCTTTTCAGATTCTAGCTTCTTTATTCTCTTTCTTATTGCAGTTTCAGTCATGTTAAAGTGCTTTGCAATCTTTGTCTTTGGAGTCCTAGCGTTCCTTCTTAGTATTTCAAGTATGCCATAGTTCGTTTTATCCATAGTTCGTTTCTCGAACTAAATGTTTATAAATCTTACCCGAAATAGTTAAGGCAAGTGAGAACATGAAGACGTTACAAAATTTGGCGGTAGCGTTTGTTGGAGAAAGTCAAGCAAGAAACCGCTATACATTTTACGCAAAAGTTGCACAGAAGGAAGGCTATGAGCAAATCGCGGAGATATTTCGCATAACAGCTGACAATGAAAAAGAGCATGCAAGTACCTTGTTTAACTTAATTGATGAGCTTAAGAAAAAGAGTGGTGAAAAAATAGAAGCAATCAATATCGAAGCTTCAGTTCCAACAACACTTGGAAGTACTGCTGAAAATTTGAAGGCTGCAATAGGTGGAGAGCACTACGAAAGCACAAAGATGTATCCAGAATTTGCAGATGTTGCTGAAAAAGAAGGCTTTCCAGAAGTTGCTGAGCGACTAAGAGCAATAGCGAAGGCAGAACAACATCACGAAGAAAGGTATCAAAAGCTACTAAAAGAAGTTGAAAATAACTCAGTATTTAAGAAAAATAAGAAGGTTTACTGGGTTTGCAGAGAATGCGGTTACGTCTATGAAGGTGAAGAACCGCCAGAAATTTGTCCTTCATGCAAGCATTCAAAAAGTTATTTCCAACTGAAGTGCGAAGAGTACTAACAGCAAAATAGTATACTAAACTCTTTTTTTGGTTATAAGAGCTTCAGTTAAGCTAGGCTACATTTGACTTCTTCCAACAAAGGTTGAACATGCTCAATAAAAGCTTGTTAGCTCAAATTCATAACGAAAAGGATAATTAGTTGGAAGTTCATTACAACTAAGAAATCAATAGGAAAATGTTGTTTTGTTTCAATTATTTTTTTAAAATTGTTCATTCTTTTCATTAAAGTTCGAAACACTTAACTAACTAGATAAAGAACAACGTGGATATGCATAGTCCAACAGATACAGAGTTAGGCGATAATAGAGTTCTTATAGTATCTTGGAGCAAAGACCACTTCAAGGTAAGAAGTGGAAAATACATAATTTGGTACCACAAAGAAAAAACGAATGGACTTATACTTATTTCTAATGAAAGAAACGAAGAAGAGAAAGCGTTAGCTACGAATTTTGGATTAGATAATGCAGCTCTGGAGATATTAAGTTCAAAATATGTTAAGGATGTTTCTGTCCATGAAAATGAAAGAGAGATCATAGTTGAGTTAAGAAGTTCACGAGACTGGGCAGATTTTCTAATTCATGTAAGATTATTTAAGCATAGACCAGGCTTAGTTAATTGGAAAGTTGATGTTTCAACTAAAGGAAGAAAGGAACCACAAAGACTTCCATTTTATCGCTTTTTCCCTCAAGTATCCTCCGAAGGGTGGAACGTTTCAACAGATCAAGAACTTAAATTTTATGACTGTACTACCAACAAATTTGTTCCTGGTAAAGGAACAGACTATTTAAGGGGAGCACCAGAACATAGCTCAGCGTGGGGAGTAAGAAATGTTTACAACCAATTTTGCTACCTTCATGAAGAGGATATCATTAACAGTACTATTCTTTATTTTCAAAATTTCACTTCTTTAAACAAATACTATGAAGTTACTAAGACAGATGCGTCGTATACAGTTGATGTACCATATCCATGGATAAGTTATTATCCAACTCGTCGTATAGATTTTGATCATGAAAAGTTTAATTATATCTTGAAATTTGGTTATAGAATACCGGTTAGCGAAGAAAAGATTCCACAAGATATAGAGTTTACAATAATAGATAGCTACCTCTATCTAAACCCAATAAAACCAAAGAACAACATTGATTGTTGTAAGCTTTTTATAAAGATGTTTTCTGAAATATACGATGAAATAGACAAACCTGAAACAGAATACACTGAATGGGCAAACGAAGTAGTTCCAAAAGAAATTGAAAATCTTCTTGATCCTGATAACTGGGTAACGATCAATGGGAAACAGTATCTAAAATCGTACGTAAAGGACCCAAGAAATTCAAGCGCAGAACTTATTACTCTCCTAGATGTACTTGTTCCTTTAAAAAAGTATTTTAAAAAGTTTGATAGAGGTCTTGAGTTAGTTGAAAAACTTGAGAAAGGCCTTCCGGATTTTTACAAACCTAAGCTAGGAGCAATATTCCAAAGTTTACATCAGACTCAAAAAATGGATGAGGAAAAAGTAGTGATGGATGCATGGTATTTCTTGTGTCCTGTTTTGTGGACAGGGCATGTAGCAGAAGAAGGGAACTTAGAAGCTAAAGACATGGCTCTTAAGAGCAGCCAGACGATTGTAAATCTTGGACGTACAGTCTCTTATGAATTTCCACAGTTCTTAGACATTTTTAACGGCAAGTATCATGACATTTTAGGAACTGGAAGAGAAGTTTATGAGTATGATGTGACTGGTGTTTATGCTTACTTAATGCTACAGTATTACAACCTAACTGGGGATGAAACTTACATAGAAGAAGCTAAAAAAGCTATGGATAAAGTAGCAAGGAGGAGTTTTGAGTATGCGTATGAAATGACAGCTACACCAGAGGGGGCAGTTGCAGCTCTATGGCTGTATCAGCTAACAAACGATGAGAAGTATATCGATATAAGTTTTATACCATTGGCAAGCATACTGCGACATAGTGTATTCTTTGAATGCAAATATGGCTATGGAAAGTACTACAAAACGTTTTTCTTAACCATGGCAATGCCTGAATCCTATATAGCAGCTTGTGAAGAAGGAAAAGTGTTTAGGTACATGCTTGAGTACATAAAGAGAGGTGAAAAGTGTTTACCAAGCTTTGCTAAAAAACTTGTAGCTGAACTTCTGAAGTACAAAAGTCAATACACTATGCCTCCAAGTTATCCCAAAGAAATGATAGCGGAGGAACCCGCCAACGGAAAGCTTAATCCATCGTGGTACATACCTTTCGAAGACCTTATGCTTGGTTGGAAGAAGTCGGGACAAGTTGGGCAAGAGATTTATGGAGCAGGATTTCCAATAGAAATTGCAAACGGTCTATATCAAGTTTTTAAACACGGGGAACTCGTACTTTACACAGAGTATCCCACGGTTTTTTCAAGCGAAGAAAACAAGAAGATTACTTTTAGGACAACTGGAGTGAAAGAATACTTGTTTAAGGCAAGGATAACTTACTTACATGAAAGGAAGTCACCATTAAGAGTTTTTGAGTTAGATGAGCAAGGAAAACCTATTAAAGAAATTTTTCCAAGCTCTTTTGACAGGAAAACCCAAGAATTCATAGGTCATGGAAATACTACTTATACGATATTATTAGATTAAATCTAAAAATAGTTAAAAAATTCTAAGCTTACGCTTATTATCTTTTGCTAACCCATTTCATTCTTTCTAGTGCTTTGTCTAACTCCGTAACAAAAAATCCGATTGCATAATCGCTTACGCCTCCAACCCAAACGAGATTTTCTTTGTAAGAGACTAGCCCGTTACCAAATATAACATGTGGCCGATCACCATATTCTTCATTTATTCCTTTTGGAGCGAGTAAGTAATTACTTACAGCTAACAATCTGCCTTCATCATCAACTATTGCCAGACCATTCCTATAAGAATAGTCTTCCTTTATTACACCATGCCATCCAACTAAGAATTCATTGGAAGAAAGCTTAAGCACATTCGTTGACCATCCAACCTTAAACTCCCAATCCTCAAAACACAATGAAGGTTCCATTGACTCTTCATTTATTATTACTTCGTTTAAATCAGCTCTTGCTCTCCAACCCAGCTCAATGTCATTTATCAAAGGCCTAGTTAGCATAACAGCCCTATCGCCTTCTACTTTAAGGAGAGCAGAATCCTTGCTACTTCTTGGAACAAAGTAGTCACCCTCTGTTGACTTTATCCTAAAGTAACCCCTTTTAACTATAGAAAGATCATTATCAAGTTTAGCAAGAGCTTGTACAATGTCTACATTTAGTTTGTCTTTATCCAAAAAGTAACCGTAGCCAGTATACAGCATAAGTAGTCCTTCTTTGTCCTTAAAAACTCGTGGATCTTCACAACCTCTAAACTCCCAAAGGAACTTTGGCCAGAGAATTACCTTAGCATCTACTGGTAGCTTTAAACTACCACTTAAGATATCGTCTATTTTTACAGAGAATTCACCTACACTTGACACATAGGTATAGTACTCAAATATAAGCCTAGGAAATACGTGTAAAGTCTTTCCTTCTAGTAGAGCACCTGGATTAAACGCTAACTTTGGGCGTTTTCTAGAGTAATTACTTACTAGAATATCCTGATCTGAAACTATTAACCCTTTTCTCTCAAAGATATCTTCGATCTTGTTTTCTCTTGTTCCTTTCAACTCTTTAAAAAAAGAAATTGCTTTTTCATGCAGTCTTTCTTCTACGTTTGACATTTTAGCAAGTTTTTACAAGACGCCCTTTTTATCTCTTATGAAAAATAGTTTTATTTTCTTTCATTTTAGGTTACAGAAATGTAAAATAAGTACAGAAATAAAAGGCTTTGAATGAACATAACAAAAGTTAGAAAGTAGAAATTAAGGAAAAAGCTACCAGTTAAACTAATAAGGAAGCACCCAGCCTCCTTTTATGACCATAGCTATTGCGACTCCTATAACCATCGCTAAGCTTGAACCAAGAACTAGACCAGCAGCTATTGTAGACTTGTTCTCATTGAACCATGCTTTACCATACAACCTTTGAAGAACTATACCAAATAGAGCTCCTATAAGAGATGTTATAATAGTTGGGAAAGGAGTTGACGTGCCAATTACAAACCCTATCAACGAAAATGGAACTTTAAGAAAGTCTAGACCTAAAGAAACTACTGCACCAACGATTGCAGACCCTGCAACAACTTGAAAGGCATTTTTAGTAACAACGGAACCGGTGATCCATAAACCAGACATTATGACGTTTACAGGCCAGTATATGCTAACTGCAGGATACAATGGTGATGGTATTGGAGAAATACTCCAGAAAAGAGAGACATAGACAAAAGAAAATATAACAGCCAAGAAAGAAGCAGTAAGCGAACCCTTGATAAAGTCAGTATAATTAGTATCCATCAATTCACTAAGTTTAAACCAACCGCACCACCATGCAGCACCTCCAGAACTGCCCATTGGTGCGAACCAAATGTCAACGCCTTTATAGCCACTAGCAAGGATCGTAGCTTGCTGAACGTATGGAACAGAAACTTGGAATCCAGAAATTGCTACTGACCTAGAAGCAATCATACTAGAGAGAAAAGACCATCCAAGAACAAAAACGATGGCTATCCAAATTGGAAACTTTGTAAGCATTGCAATCATAAGAATAATTATGAAACTTGCTCCCAAGTAGAGCAAGAGTATCGACCAAAGTGAAAGTTCACCTCGTTCTTTCGAATAAGAGGTTTTTAAACTCTTGAAAGCACTAAGTAAATAATTTGGATGCATGATTACAGGAACAAGAGCACCTGCAATGGCAAGGCCTATGTTAGGATAGGCCCAAATAGAGATCATTGAACGTTGGAACAGAGTTGTAGCATCCATACCTGGAGTCCAAGCGAAAATACCCTCTTTTGTAGCAATGTAGTTTCCTATGAAGTAGAATGCGAAGGACCCAAGAAACATGGAAACAACGACGTTGAGAGGAGTAATAAACCCTGAAGTAAATACTAGTAAGTCGGTTCCAATACCAAATGAAGCACCAGGCAAGATAGGTTCTAAAGTTTTAGTTAGATCAATCCACGGAATTGGAATGGGAACAAACTTGAACAGTGTAGCAAATGGAATTGCATACAAAATTAAGTTATAAACGAATGCCATTAGAGCAGATATTGTAAGCAACATTTTCTTTTTTGATTCCTTCTCTGGCAAAGTTAGAAGCATTTGAGCTTCTACATCTTGCATTGGAAACGGAAGTTTTTCTTCTTCTGCATACAGCTTAAAGAACAAGAAGCCTAAAGCAAGATCTATGACTTTTCCTGAAAGAATCCATCCAGCTAGAGTTACTATAATAGGTAAAAACCAATCAGGATGTAAGAATGTTCTTAACAATAAGACTGGCGAGTTAGGAGGTGGAGCAAACCAGTTTGGAATTTCTAAAGGAAGTGGTAGTTTAGTAGAGGGAGAAAGAAACTGCCAGGTTATTGGAGATATTGATCTAAAGTACAAATTTTGAAGTAAAGATAAAAATATGATATCGCTAGCAGCTATACCACTACAACTCCATATTATAAATATTTCTTGCTTGCTTAGTGAAGAGCCTAGAAGTGTAACTAGCTCTAATGAAAGTAAGACTACTATGAACCCAACGTTCCCACCTATACCAACTCCTGAAGTTAACAAAGTAAAAATAACGGCAGGCATCAGAACTACACTTGAGTATAGGATAAACAGGAAAGACTTCAGTGTGAAACCTCTTTTGTAGTTTACTTCTTTTTTGCTCATTGCTCACCACCAACGTACTTTCTTTTCATCTCAGAAGAAAGCCCACGCCACTGAAGGAACTGTTTCCTTATCGCATCTACAACAATATAGTTAGATTTTTCCCACAGACTTTGTTGGCCAGTTAATCTTACTATTGTAAGAGTTGTAAACCAGCGGTTCTCTTTAGAATTAAAAGATATGGTTACGTATAACCTTTGATTGATACCTGCTGGAAATGGAGCGATGTGCATTGTTGTTGCTATTTGCTTAACTTTTTCTTCCTTTGTTGTAGTTTCTTCATATGAGATACCTTTTACAACAAAAGGCATACCTGAACCTTCGATTGTGAACGTCTTGAAATACTCTGAGAGGAACATGAGAACTCCATGAACCTCCAACTCATCTAGGAACACAAATGGAAGGGGAATTACCCATTGATTTCCAGATGGCCTTGTTGGTATACTCCATTTTCTTTCTAAAGAGGGTGTTACCATTCTTGACGCCTTAAAGAGAGGATAAATGCTTGGAATAAGTACTGCTAGCATAATTACCCCAATTGTTATCACAGCAAAGTATGAAGAGTAGTTTGGATAAAACCCTTCTGGAAGGAAGCCACTATAACGTATAAGGAATTGTAATAAAATTATTCCTATAGTATATCCAATAACTGCACTTACTAGTGCATAGGTAACAATTTCACCAAGAAACAGGCCAATTATGTGCATAGGAGATAACCCAACTGCACCAAGTACGCTAATTTCTTTACTTCTTTCGAAGATTGACGATAGAATCATGTCGATTATGACCAATGACAATATTGCAAGAGGTAAAATAAACGTACTATAGCCATATGACTCAACGCCTTTGGCAATCGAGTAAAGAGAAATTTCGCTTTTGTTTCCAAGTTCTGAAGTCGCATAAATTTGAAGATTTACCTGCTTAGCAAGAGTTAGTGTCGCATTTTGGATTTGATTTGCATCCTTAAAAGTAATAGTTACTGCATAAAAGTTACCTCCTAACGCAACAGCTAAGTTGTACGGAACAAATATGATATCCTTCGTAGAAAAGAAACCAATGCCGGTTATAACCCTTAAGTCTCGTGGAGTTGCTGGATTTTGGTCTAAGTCTAATATTTTATCAGCTTCATCGCTGTTAAGGATTCCTACTACAGTTAGTGGTAGCCCTTCTAAGGATACTTTATCGCCTACACTTATATTCAACTTTTTAGCTATTGTATCGGGCAACACTACAACTTGAACATCATTCTGGGTAAACCAAGAGCCAAACGACAAGAACTTTGACCAACCTGTGATGTTTCCCTCTTCAGAGGCTACTCCATAAACTGCAAAAACTCTTGCCTTTAGAGTAGAATTAAGCTCGTTGAACAAGTTAAATCCACTACTTATTAAAGAACCTGGAGGATATAAAACAGCTCTAGGTGCAACAGTAGCTTCAGAAGAATTGAACTTAGCCTTTAGAACTCCAAGAAACTCAGGGTTCAATGGAGAATACATTAGGTCCCTCATGTATATTCCTCGATAAAATGCTTGACCTATCTTAGGATATCCTTTTATAATAGTATATGGATACAAAGAAGTAAACGTAACAAAACTAGAAGTTATTATGATCAGAGAAGTGAGAGTAAGAGCAGTTCTAAGTTTTCTCTTTTTCATTTGAGACACACCCATACTAAACGATGTGAGAACAGCACCACTTCTACTTACTCCAGCATAGTGCTCTCCAATTAGTTTTACTCTAAGTTCCTTTAAGAAGCTTAGAGCATTAGAAACAAGTATGAGAGTAACAGGTAATATAAAAGCAAGAATCGTTAAGCCAAGCAACGAAACATACACCGAAGAAGCTAGTTCAAACCCAGGATGAAAAACAAATAAGATGCCAAGGAGTAAGAGGAATATTGAGCCCATGGCTAAGATCCTCTTTGAAGTATTAGCGTACGAGAAAATTAGTCCTTCAGATACAAAAGCAAATGGAATGAGAAGAACGTAAAAGAAGGTGGTAGTGCTTATCGCGCCATTAATACTATCCATAGTAAGTTGGTACACTTGTCGCTCTAGCGTCCATGCCTCAACTGATTTAGAATAGAAAAGATTGTATTGGTGGTTGCTTAAAGCTTCCATGGCTTCTTGAAGAGCATTGGTAGCCTGAGCGTGATAATCTTCGCCGCCGGTGTGCAGATTCTTGGAATGCGCACTCAAAAGACGAAAAGTATTTAGCTCGTATAAGTTGTATGCATACTCTAAAGGAGAATCAACTATGCTCCTCTGACAACCTTCAGCAGACTTAAAACCATAACCTTCAGGGTAATTTTCACTGGCGTTTGTAAGCACAAGAAGAGGTGCTTGTGATGATTGGCTCCTGACTATTACTTCAACTGGTACAGAGGAGGAGGAAAAAATTAAGGCCGTTGAACCTTCTACAACATAACTGTAATGATCTGGAGGTGCATGTGTCCTTATGTCGTTGATACTTATACTAGCTTGAACAGCTGTAGGAACGAACTGTATTTGAGTAGAGAAAAACCCAAGAGATGTTGAAAG